>SKRE01000149.1 GCA_007118655.1 Clostridiales bacterium
AGAAGCTATAAAAAAGTGAGAGGAGAGTGCATATATGCAAACCTTTGATCAGGGAAAGTATAAAGAAAGAATGATTCGGGATATGATAAGCCTTTTGGAGATTCCAAGCGTTATTGATAATGCCCAGGAAGGTGCACCTTTCGGAAGAGAAGTTCAAAATGCCCTGGAAAAAGCCTTGGAGATTTCCAAGGATCTGGGGTTTCGAACTTTTATGGATCCCGAGGGATATTACGGCTACGCTGAAATCGGAGAAGGCGAGGGCCTATTCGGGATTTTAGGACATTTGGATGTGGTACCCGGGGGAGACCCGGAACAATGGACAACCCCGGCCTTTCAACCGGATATACGAGAAGGAAAGATATACGGACGGGGAACCCAGGATGACAAAGGGCCTATGATTGCAGCGATGTATGGTGCAAAACAGTTAATGGACCAAGGTCATAAGTTTTCCAAAAGGGTACGGTTTATTTTCGGCACCGATGAAGAAACCCTATGGCGGGGCATTGAAAAATATATGAAAAAAGAGGAAGTGCCGGACTTCGGCTTTACTCCGGACTCGGTGTTTCCCATGATTCACGGGGAAAAGGGGCTGCTCCAGCTGTACCTTCGAGGTGAGGGATCCATGGACTTTGAAATCTCGGGGGGCAGCAGTTTTAATGCCTTAGCCGATCAAGCATGGATTGAGCTTAAAAAAGACTCGGGAGGGGATGATCAGTCCCGAGTTAAAAGTTTGGAGGGCGTGTACGCGAGCCTAAAGAAGGAAAATCACCAAGTGAAAATGGAAGATAACCGCTTAACCCTTTACGGGAAGAGTGCCCATTCCGCAAAACCGGAAGGGGGACTCAATGCCGTCAATCTTCTGGCAAAGCATCTGAAAGACACCGAATTTAAAAATCCCGCACTTAACTTTATTGAAGAGAAGCTGGGGCTCAGCCAATATGGAGAGAAACTTTTCGGGAAGTTGGACGATGTATCGGGACCGATCACCATTAATGCAGGGCAAATCAGTATTGATGCTAAAGGCTCGGAAATCGCCATGGATATTCGTATTCCCGTAACCGTTGAGAAAAGCCTTGTAGAGGAAAAAATTAAGGAAGCCGTAAAGGAGTATGGGCTCAGTATTAGGGAACATGACTTCCTGGAAGCTATTTATTTACCGAAGGACCATCCCCTGATACAAAGTTTAGGGGAGATTTACTCAAAGGTGACGGGAGAAGAGGCAACCCCCCTTACTTCCGGAGGAGCTACCTATGCCCGGGCTATGCCTAATTGTGTAGCCTTTGGTTCGGTGCTGCCCGGCCGGGACAAGACGGAACATCAGCCCAATGAGCATATTATATTGGAAGACTTTATGACGGTTACCACCATTTATTTAAACGCCATTGAAAAACTAACGTCAGGAGAAGGGTAATATATGCGAAGAAGAAAACTGAAAGACGGAGTACAAAGACTAATGGCTCATAAGCAGTGGTTGGTGGAGGAACCGGAAAAACATCAGGGGAACTGGCGCGCCTTAACCGGCGGGAAAAAGATCCATCTGGAAATCGGCATGGGGAAGGGACAGTTTATAACCACCCTGGCTAAGAACAATCCAAAGATCTTTTATGTGGGACTGGAAATAAAAGAAGAGGTTTTGCTTCGGGGAGTGGAAAAGGCCTTAGGGGAGGATCTGGATAACCTCCGTTTTCTATGGAAAAACGCGGAGCATCTTGATCAATTCTTCGCAGAAGAGGTAGAGCGGATTTATTTGAATTTCTCGGATCCCTGGCCGAAAAACCGTACAGCGAAAAGGCGACTGAGCCATCCGGGGTTTTTAAATAAATACAGAAAAATCCTTATCAAAGATGGGGAGATTCACTTGAAAACCGATAATGAAAAGTTGTTTGAGTTTTCGTTGAATGCTCTAGCCGACGGGGGATACCGGCTTAAAAACATCACCTTTGATTACCATAACAGCGGAGCTTTAATTCCTGCAACTACGGAGTATGAAGATAAGTTTTCCGAATCCGGACTGAGAATTTATAGATTGGAAGCGGTTAAAACCGAAGAGTAAATACAGAATCCTTAGCCGCAGGGAGATTTGGCAGAGCAGTAAAAAAAGGCTGTTACAATAGGTGTATTTCTATTGCAGCGGTCTTTTTTTTGCTTTTGGGTGCCGTCTTGGGGTTTCTTGAATAAAAAAGAGAAGCATGATATATTTTTAAGTAGACTGTTGGAATATTTTAAATTTTAAATACGGAAATAAGAAAGGAAGTTATTTTATGAAATTATTAATTGCAATTATTAATGATCCCGACTATGTGACGGATATCCTGGATGAGTTTTACCAAAGGGGAATTCGTGGGGCGACGGTAATGGACAGTACGGGAATGGCCCATATCATGGCCCATCAGGTCCCTTTTTTTTCCCGGTTTGCGGAGTTCGGAGAGGAGCCGGGGCGGAACAAAACTATTTTTGCCGTGCTGAAAACCGATGAAGAGCGGAAAACAATAGAGAAAGCCATCGAAGCAATCATCGGAGATCTGGATGAATCCGATACGGGAATCGTAATGACCCTGCCCATCGATTATTGTAAAGGCTTAGGAAATTTAAAGGAGGATGAGTAATCCCTATGGATATCTCCCTTGCAATTGGAATCATATTTTTAGCAGGAGCTACCGGGGGAAAGCTTGCCCGGTATGTAAAGCTTCCTTCCGTAACCGGTAATTTATTAGCCGGAGTGCTGGTGGGACCATCAGTTTTAGGTTTAGTGGATGTGGGGGCCCTCACAGACTTGGCCCCGATTAATGACCTGGCCCTGGGGGTCATCGCTTTATCCATTGGAGCGGAACTTCACTGGGGAAAAATGAAAAAATTGGCAAAGGATGTATTGAAGGTTTTTGCAGTGGAAGCACTAATTACCCTGGGGGTGGTGTTTGCAGCGCTTTATTTCTTCGGAGTGCCCTTCCGGTATGCCCTGATATTCGGTGTGATCAGCATTGCGACCGCTCCCGGGGCAATCATCGCCTGTATCCGGGAAAACCCTACCAAGGGAAACTTCAGTAAAGTGCTGCTTTCCGTGGTGGCCCTGGATAATTTATTTGCCATTACCTTATTCGGTATTGTGGTTAGTTTTATGCAAGTCGCCTATGCCGCTGCGGGAGTAGAAACCACCTCCGCTTTTGTGATGGCCAGCCGGGATATTGGAATCGCCCTGGGACTGGGGATGCTTGCGGGGGCCTTTCTGATTGGGACCGCACAATGGGCTAAAAAAGATGCCCATATTCTGGTTACGGTTTTAGGTGCGCTGTTGATTACCGTAGGAGTTTCCAACGAGTTAGGCACCCCATCCTTGTTGGCGGCCATCAGTGCCGGGGCCATTTACACAAATTTTGCGCGTAAGCCTCAACGGATCAGCCGTTCCTTATTAAATGTGGAGGATCCCATTCTTTTAGCTTTTCTAACCTTAGCTGGAGCAAAACTGGATCTCGGAGCCCTGCCCGCAGTGGGTCAAATGGGAGCGGTCTATATCGTTGCAAGATCCGTTGCTAAACTGGTGGGAAGCAGAGCCGGTACAGCCATGACCGTATTTCCCGCAACCTGGAAAACCAATCTGGGCAGAGCTTTAACCCCTCAAGCCGGGGTAGCCATAGGACTTGCCATTATTGCGGAACAAAAAGATTTTTTTACTCCCGGTGCTATTATGCCCGTGGTTTTAGCCGCTGTGGTGGTGTTTGAAATCTTCGGACCGATTTTGGTTAAAAAAGCCCTTTGTGATGTGGATAAGGTATCGGATTTATAATATTTTAAAAAACGGTTTTCATCCTTTTTATTTTAGGAAGATCCATATTTACTGAAAAGGTGCAGTAAAATCATAAATGACACAGGAAAAAAGAGGGAAGCCGCTAAGAATAAAATTCTAAGCAGCTTCCCTCTTTTTTTTGTATTACTTTCTAACTCCTGTTTAAAAAGGGAACCATTAATCCTTTACAAACTCCTCGGTGTATAGGCCGTAGAAGATCAAGGAAATACCAAAGGCCGCCGCAGCAAATAAAGAGGTGGAATATACCCCGATTCGCTCCACCCCCTCGGGAGTGGTGGTAAGACTTTCAAAGAAAGACAAATCCGAGCCGAAAACCAGGAGTATGGGAAGCAACGATATGGAAAGTAAAAAAGCCATCTTTAAAAAGAGCCCCTGCAATCCGAAAAACAGTCCTTCCGTATTTTTTCCGGTTTTTTCACTGAAAACGGAACTGATTTCACTGAGCATGGCCGGGGGAAAGATAAATGCGGCTCCCGCCACGGGAATGCCGATCAAGGCAAAAATGATAAATCCGAAAAATTCGGGGAAAATCCGTCCTACTCCAAACAAGGCTAGGGATA
>SKRE01000060.1 GCA_007118655.1 Clostridiales bacterium
CCTCGATGGGTTCCTCGATGGGTTCCGGTCTTTCCAGGAGGGGCTCCATGTTTTCCCAAGCCTCTTCAATACCCAGCTTTTTCAGGGAAGAGAGGGGCATAATGATACTATCCCTCGGCATCTCCAGGGTTTCCCGGATGATTTTAAAATGCTTTTGATACTGACTGCGTTTGATTTTATCCAGCTTGGTTGCCAGCACTAGGGAACCGTATCCATAATGCTTCAACCAGTTGTACATCAGTTGATCCTCCTTGGAAGGCTTATGGCGGATATCCACCAGTTGCACAACCTCCTGAAGGTTTTCCCGGGTGGAAAGATAGGTTTCAATCATTTTTCCCCAGGAGGCCCGCTCCGGCTTGGAGGTCTTCGCATAACCGTAACCGGGAAGATCCACCAAATAAAAAGCGTTGTTGATCAGATAAAAATTGATCGTTCGGGTTTTGCCGGGACTCCCGCTGACTCTGGCCAGTTTTCTTCTTTTCAGCAAGGTATTAATCGCTGAGGACTTTCCCACGTTGGATCGTCCCACCAGGGCAATTTCCGGTAAATCCCCCTCGGGATACTGCTCCGGTTTTACGGCACTCATTACAATTTCTGCGGTGTTAACTTTCATTTAACTCATCCTTTACCAGGGCATGTTTTAAAACCGTATCCATATCTTCCACAAATACAAATTCCAAAGTGTCCCGAACATTTTTCGGAATATCTTCTAAATCCCGTTTATTATCAATGGGGAGTAAGACCTTATCAATTCCCGCTCTTTTTGCCGCCAGTACTTTTTCTTTCACGCCCCCGATGGTAAGCGCTCGTCCCCGTAGGGTGATCTCTCCGGTCATGGCGACGTTTTTGTATACCGGGATATCCGTCAAGGCGGAAATCACTGCGGTGGCCATAGCCAGTCCTGCTGAAGGACCATCCTTCGGCGTGGCCCCTTCGGGAATATGAATATGAATATCATTTTTCGCGTGGAATTCCGGATCAATGTTGTATCGTTCCGCCACGGATCGAATGTAGCTGATTCCCGCTTGAGCGGATTCCTTCATGACATCTCCCAGTTGACCCGTTAATACCAGTTTCCCGGTACCCTTCATCAGGGTCACTTCCACAGACAGGGTGACCCCTCCCACACTGGTCCAGGCAAGACCTCGAACAATTCCCACTTCGTCCCGTTGGTTAATCAACTCATAACGGTACAGGGGTTTGCCTAAATATTTCTCAATATTTGTAGGGGTTAATTTTACGCTTTTAATGTTCTCCTCCACGATGCGTTTCGCAACTTTTCGGCATACATTGGCAATTTGCCGTTCCAGATTACGTACTCCCGCTTCCCGGGTATAGTAGTTGATCAGATCACGGAGACCTTTTTCTTCAATACGAAGATTGCTTTTTTTCAGTCCGTGTTCTTTGATCTGCTTCGGAATCAAATATTTTTCTCCGATCTTTACTTTTTCCTCTTCCGTGTATCCGGCGATACGAATGACTTCCATCCGGTCCAGCAGGGGTCTTGGAATACTGTGGGTGGTATTTGCGGTGGTGACAAACATTACATTGGAAAGATCAAAGGGCACATCCAAATAATGGTCGGTAAAATCCTTGTTTTGTTCCGGATCTAATACTTCCAGTAAGGCGGATGCCGGATCTCCACGAAAATCATTGGCCACCTTATCGATTTCGTCAAATAAAAACACGGGATTCTTGCTTTTTGCCTGTCGAATGGAGGTGATGATCCTTCCGGGAATGGCTCCCACATAGGTTCTTCGGTGTCCTCGGATCTCTGCTTCATCCCGAATGCCTCCCAGGGACATTCTGACAAAATTCCGATTCAGGGATCGGGCAATGGATTTTGCAATGGAGGTTTTTCCAACCCCCGGAGGGCCTACCAAGCAAAGAATAGGACCTTTAATTGTTTGAGAAAGCTGTCGTATGGCTAAATATTCTAAAATTCGTTCCTTTACCTTCTCTAAACCATAGTGGTCTTCATCCAGAATCTCTGCGGATTTGGTAATATCCAGTTTATCCTTCGTCTCCTGCTGCCAGGGTAAATTCAGCACCCAGTCCACATAGTTGCGAATGACTCCCGTTTCCTGGGATCCCGGAGAGAGTTTCAGTAATCGGTCGATCTCCCGCAGAACTTTTTCCTTCGTCTCTTCCGACAGCTGCAGTTTTTCCATCTTTTGTTTGTACTCTTCCACTTCTTCGACAATGCCTTCATCTTCTCCCAGTTCTTTTTGAATGGCTTTTAACTGTTCCCGAAGATAGTAATCTTTTTGCACTTTATTCACCTGGTCCTTGACCCGGCTATTGATGGTATTTTCAATTTCCAATACCTGAATGTTTTCCAGCAGCAGTTTGTAAAGAATTTCCAGCCGCTCGTCGGGATCAAAGGCACTGAGCACTTCCTGGTTTTCCCTGGGACTTAAGGGCACATTGGCGGAAATGGTGTCCGCCAGTCTACCGGGTTCTTCAATTTCTGCCAGGGTCACCAGTATTTCCGGAGAAATTTTACTGTTTTTATCCACATAATCTTCAAAGGTATCCAACACGCTTTTCATCAGGGCTTTTCCCTGAGGGGTTGGGGCTACCTCATCGATATTTTCTTCCACCGTTACAACAAAGTAGGGATCTTCCTGCATAAACTCCAGTATTTCCCCTCGGGATATTCCCTCTACCAGTACTCGAATGGTATCTCCCGGAAGTTTGAGCATCTGTTTGATTTTTGCTATCGTTCCCACATGATAAAAATCATCCGTGGAAGGCATGCTGATCTCCGCCACTTTCTGAGAAACCAAAAAGATCATTTGATCATGGATCATGGCTTCCTCCAGGGCTTTAATCGACTGCTCCCGTCCCACATCGAAATGCAGAACCATATATGGAAAAATAGACATTCCCCGTAAGGGAATCAATGGTAATTCCATGGTATTCTGTTTCATATATATCCTCCTCGTCTCTACAGCCTATAAATACCAGGCTGATTGTCGCATTCTATTATAACTTTTCAATCTTCCTTTTTCAACATGAATACCCTTTTCTTATACAGATTAACAGTAAACCCCTTACTTTTGCAAGTGTTCTTCCCAATTTATGAAAAACATTTTTCTCCTTAGATTCTCCAATGAATATGTTATAATGGTATGCGAACAGGAAAGTGGTACATAGGGTCTTGCCTGATCTTTTCACATTTGCTTTCTAGGTTCTTATACTATTCATTCAGGAGGTTTCTATATTGAAAGAACGTTTAAAACTATTTTACATTTTTTTCCGAGTAGGGGCCTTTACCTTTGGCGGGGGCTATGCCATGGTGCCCGTCATTCAAAAAGAAATGGTGGAAAGAGCGAAACTCATTGATGAAAAAGAGTTCTTGGACATCATCGCCGTAGCCCAGAGTCTTCCCGGAGCCGTTGCGGTGAATACTTCCGTATTTGTGGGTTTTAAGCTTTACGGCATCCCCGGCGCCCTGTCTGCCCTTCTAGGCACCGTGCTTCCATCCATGATTGTGATCACCATACTTGCCGTATTTTATCAGCAGGTACAGGACATCCAAAGTATTGAACTGTTTTTCAAAGGGGTTCGTCCCGCCATTGTGGCACTGATCTTTATGGCCGCAGTAAAGCTGTCCAAAAATTTGGATTCCACCCGCTTTAATATTTTAGTGGGAACCGGGGCCTTTGTCGGTATTGTTTTTTTTGGCATTCATCCCATACTTGTAATTATTGCAGCTGCAAGTATCGGCTTAATTCGTGAAAAAAAGGGGGGACATCATGGAGCTTCTTAACATTTTTTTAGTGTTTTTACGGATCGGCGCCTTCAGCTTCGGCGGGGGATATGCCATGCTTCCCCTGATCGAACAGGAAGTGGTTCGAAACCATCAGTGGCTGGATCTCAGTGAATTCGTGGATATTATTGCCCTGTCCCAAATGTCCCCGGGCCCGATTTCCATTAACGCCGCTACTTTTATCGGTTTTAAACATGTGGGCCTTGTGGGCGGGATTGTGGGCACCATCGGTGTGGTTTCTTTTTCCTTTTTAATCGTTACGGTAATGGCCAGTATTATTTTGAAAAACCGGGAATCCAGCACCATCGAAGGGATTTTCCGCGGGATCCGTCCTGCAGTGATCGGTCTGATCGGCGCTGCCTGTGTTTCCTTATTCAATACCTCCGTAGTGGATTTTCGCACCTTGGGGATCGGTTTGATTGCCCTGATAATTATTGGGAAATTTAAACTCCATCCCATTGCCATTGTTATGATTTCCGGCACCTTGGGGATTGTGCTCTATTCCTTGTAGCATTTGTTTTTCAAAGGAGGACAATTACTCC
>SKRE01000198.1 GCA_007118655.1 Clostridiales bacterium
TCACAAAGAAATCGTTGGTCAGTGTTCCCGGATTCTTGGTAAATACCCCATGCTTTTCTCCATTAAAGTTCGCATCCATTGTTCGCATGCCCCCAAGAAGAACGGTCATCTCCGGAGCGGTCAGACCCAGTAGTTGAGCCTTGTCTACCAGCATTTCTTCATCTTTTATGGCATATTTAGTCTTCATATAGTTTCTGAATCCGTCGGCTTTGGGTTCCAAAACTTCAAAGGACTCAGCGTCGGTCTGTTCTTCCGTAGCATCGGTTCTTCCCGGTGCAAAGGGAACCGTAACTTTCACTCCGCCGTCCTTTGCCGCCTTTTCAACTCCGGCGTTTCCACCAAGGACAATAAGGTCTGCCAATGTTACTTTTTTGCTTCCGCTTTGCTTTTCGTTAAACTCATCCCGGATTTTTTCCAATTCATTCAGTACTCTTTGCAGTTGATCCGGTTGGTTCACCTCCCAATTCCTTTGAGGGGCAAAACGAATTCTAGCACCATTGGCGCCGCCGCGATAGTCGGATCCTCTAAAGGTAGAGGCCGCAGACCATGCAGTATAAACCAGTTCCTGAACCGTAAGTCCCGAGTCCAGAATGGTTTTATTGAGTTCTGTAATATCCTCTTCATCAATCAGATCAAAATCCACCGCTGGTACGGGATCCTGCCAGATAAATTCTTCCTTCGGAACCTCGGGGCCGATATAACGGCTTACGGGGCCCATATCTCGATGGGTCAGTTTAAACCAGGCCTTGGCAAAGGCTTCCGCCAGCTCATGGGGGTTTTCTAAAAAGTGCTTTGCAATCGGCTTATAAATCGGATCCATTCGAAGGGCCATATCCGCTGTGGTCATCATCGGCGCCCATCGTTTATCGGGATTGTGGGCATCGGGGACTTCCGTTTGGGCTTCCGGATCCACGGGATGCCACTGATAGGCACCGGCCGGGCTTTTGGCAAGATCCCAATCATATTTAAACAAGGTTTCTAAATAAGTGTTGTCCCACTTTGTAGGAGTCTTTGTCCAGGCACCTTCAATTCCGCTGGTCATGGTATATTCACCATGTCCGGTTCCCTTGCTGTTTTTCCAGCCGAGACCCTGTTGTTCAATGGGCGCTGCTTCCGGTTCCGGACCGAGATACTTCTCCTCCACGGCTCCATGACATTTTCCAAAGGTATGGCCGCCGGCAATAAGGGCTACGGTTTCATAGTCATCCATGGCCATTCGCCCAAAGGTATCTCGAATATCCTTCGCGGATCCCAATGCACTGGGCTCTCCGTTCGGTCCCTCGGGATTCACATAAATCAGCCCCATTTGCACCGCTGCTAATGGATTTTCCAAATCCCGGTCGCCCGAATATCGTTTGTCTCCAAGCCACTCTTCTTCCGACCCCCAGTAGGTATCCTCTTCCGGCTCCCAAATATCTTCCCGGCCGCCGGCAAAACCTATGGTTTCAAATCCCATGGATTCCAATGAACAGTTCCCTGTAAGAATCATCAAATCCGCCCAGGACAGTTTGTTTCCGTATTTCTTTTTTATCGGCCATAAAAGCCTTCTGGCTTTATCAAGACTTACGTTATCCGGCCAGCTGTTCAGGGGAGCAAATCGTTGATTCCCTGTGTTTCCTCCACCCCGTCCGTCCTGCATTCGGTAGGTTCCCGCACTGTGCCAGGCCATACGAATCATCAGCGGTCCATAATGACCGTAATCCGCGGGCCACCAGTCTTTGGAATCCGTCAGTAAATCAACGATGTCTTTTTTTACCTCGTCCAAATCCAACTTCTTGAATTCCTCTGCATAGTTAAAATCTTCCCCTAAGGGATTTCGTGATACAGGATTCTGATGAAGGATCTTAAGATTTAACTGATCCGGCCACCAATATTTATTCTCCGTACCTCTTTTCGGCTTTACATTTCCTGTGGCTCCCGTTACGGGACATTTCCCTTGTTCACTCATACAATAACCTCCTTCATTCTTTTGGTTGATATAAAAACTTTACCATAGACTTATTTTCACATATGACACATATACCCATTTATATAGAGTGCTTAACAAAATTTCTGATAATTCTCTGTATATCATTTATCTCATTGTTGCCTTCTAATTAATGTTGTCCGCCTCCACTGAAAAGCTTGGATAAAAGCCGTCCCAGACAATTTTGCGGTAATTCTTTCGGTCCGTATCCCCTTCCGTGGAAATACAAAGGATTTTGGATCCCCCGTCCAGCCCCAGCTTCTTTTTCATATCCCACAATTCCCCTCGCTTCATGACCTCTGATACAAATCCCAGGGTTACGGCGCCGCTTTCTCCGGAAATTACTTTGTTATCACCGGTCAAGGGATTTCCCAGGATTCGCATACCTTTTGCGGCAATAACATCCGGTACCGATACAAAGTTGTCCCCGTAGTTTTTTAAGATCTCCCAGCCCAGAGTACAAACCTCTCCACAGGCGAGCCCTGCCATTATGGTATCCATCCCTCCGGTTACTATCTGTAAAGTGCCGTCCTTCGCCCCTGCGGTTCGAAAGACACAATCCGCTTTATTCGGCTCCACAATGGTAATGATCGGTCGCTCTTTTTCACCATAGTAATCGGCAAAGAATCCGGTTAACGCCCCGGCCATTGAGCCCACCCCCGCCTGCAGAAAAATATGGGTAATTTCCCGGCCCTTAAGCTGTTCCGTGATTTCATGGCCCAAGGTAGTATACCCTTCCATAATCCACCGGGGGATTTCTTCATACCCCTCCCAAGCGGTGTCCTGCAGCAGCACCCAATCTTCTTTTTCCGCTTGAGCCTTTGCAAACCTCACCGTATCATCGTAGTTCAGGTCGGTAATATATGCCTCCGCCCCCAGCTCCGTGATGCTGTTTAACCGCTCTCTTGCACTTCCCTTCGGCAGATAAACCACACTTTTATATCCCAGCTCCTTAGCCGCCCAGGCTATGCCTTTTCCATGATTTCCGTCGGTAGCAGTGACAAAGGTAATGTCTCCCATATGATCTTTGACGGCCTTACTTTTTAATTTCTGGTAGGATAATTCTTCAATGTCCATTTCCAGCTGACTTGCAATGTATCGTCCGATACAATAGGTTCCTCCCAAGGCTTTAAAGGCATTAAGACCAAATCGGCAGCTCTCATCTTTTATATAAATACGGTTCACCCCTAGGTAATTGGATAATTCCCGAAGCTCCCTCAAGGGTGTTGCCGAATAATCCGGGAAGCTCTCATGAAACTTCCTTGCTTTTGCTGCATTTTTTACCCCGAAGGAATTCGGAGGAATATTTTCACCTTTGCTTCTCCCCTTATGTAGAAATCTAATATTATTAACCATAAAAAACCCTCCTCATTTTCTTTTTTACTATCCCTAATACTGAGTTTGTTATCAAGATTATTATAACATTGAATGTTTTTTTTTAGCGAAAAAATATATGAACCGTGAAAGTTATAAAACAGAAAAAAATTAAATGGGCGGTTCCTTTCAAATTAGCAATAAATACTAAAAAACACCCCGACAAAGGATTTTATTCCCTCCGGGGTGCCGGTTAAAACTTTGATGAAATTTGTGAAGCGGTTTGAACCACTTTATCAATAAAAAGCTGTTCATCTTCAATTCGAAAAGAGGGTACCGAAATACTTATGGCGGCAATACAATGTCTCATTTCATCAAATATGGGAGCGCCGAAACAGGTCAGCCCCTTTTCCACCTCTTCCCGGTCAATGGCGAATCCTTTCTCTCTAACGGATGTTAAATACTCCCCAATCAATTTTCGGTCCGTAACGGTTCGGTCGTTATAAGCCTTCAAGGGTTCCCTGGAATTCATCAACTGATCAAAACAGCTGTTGCTGTTAAAGGCTAATAAACATTTCCCCACGGAAGTGGCATGAAGCTGACGCTTATCCCCGATATTCGGTACGGCGGAAAATTTTCTTTCGGGATTTGCTTTTAATACCGTTACCGCATAAATTCCCTGGGCTATGGAAATATTTACACTTTCATTAATTTCCTGCGCCAATAGCTGTATCACCCGTTGCGCTTGTTTTTCCAGTTGGCTCACCGCTTCGGTTTTGCTTCCGATTAAGTAGGGTTTGATGGTCAAATAGTATTTCTTAGTTTCCTGTTCCCGATAAAGATATCCCGCTTCTTCCAAGGTTATTACCAATCGCTGGGTTGTACTGCTGGGAAAAAGCAGTCTTTCACCGATTTCCGTGATGCTCCAAGCCGGCTTTTCCGTAAACAGTTCTAAAATCTTTAGGGCCTTCA
>SKRE01000092.1 GCA_007118655.1 Clostridiales bacterium
AAAGAGATTCACGAGAAATTCGGAATCACCGCAATGGAAGTTACCGATGAGGTATTTCGCTCAAAGCACTCCGTAGTATTTGATGAAGCGGAAAATCGGATGCATACCATTAAAGCCGTAATGGTGGCAACCATGGGTTAGGTTCTACCCCCCTGCAGTCACTGATCCTAAGAAGAGTCGGGAACACTTCTTTATTTGCAGAGGTGTTCCTGTTTTAAAAATCTGAAAAAATAAGATTCATTGAATCGAGAAGGGAGGAAGCTGACAATTTTGTCAGCGTTCAAATATGGTTAATCAAAACAGTAGAATCGTTATTGCCCTGGGAGGGAATGCTCTTCAGGCAGATCCAAAGGACACCACTGCAAAAGCACAAATGAAAACAGCGAAGGAAACCGCAAAACCCATCGTGGATTTAATTCAGGACGGTCATGAGGTGATTATCGCCCATGGAAACGGTCCTCAGGTAGGACAACTGGTGGCCACCTATGAAGCGGCAACCGAAGCGAACAAGGAGTTGCCCATCATGCCTTTTCCTGAATGCGGTGCCATGTCCCAAGGCTATATCGGATACCATTTACAACAGGCCATTCGGGAAGAAATGGTAAAAAGGGGTATGAAAAAGGAAGTTGGAACCGTGGTAACCCAAGTGGTGGTGGATGAAAAAGATCCCGGTTTCCAAAACCCCACAAAGCCCGTAGGATCCTTCTTTAATGAAGAGGATGCAAAAAAACTGGAAAAAGAAATGGGATTTGTGATGAAAGAAGACTCCGGCCGAGGATACCGAAGAGTCGTGGCATCCCCCGAGCCCGTAGACGTTGTGGAGGCACCGATCGTTCAAACCCTTGTGGATAACGGACACGTGGTCATCACCGTGGGGGGAGGCGGCGTTCCGGTGATTGATCGAGGGAACGGCGTATTAGAAGGGGTTCCTGCAGTAATTGACAAAGATTTTGCTTCGGGAAAAATTGCAGAAATTCTGGATGCGGATATGCTCATCATTCTGACCGCTGTGGAAAAAGTTGCGATTAATTTCGGTACCCCGGAAGAAAAGCAGCTATCCGAGATTACCATCGAGGAAGCAAAGGGTTATATGGAGGAAGGCCATTTTGCGCCGGGATCCATGCTGCCCAAGGTGAAAGCGGCCCTGAAGTTTGTAGAGTCAAAACCGGGACGAAAAACCTTAATCACTTCCCTGGACAAAGCCAAGGAAGGCATTGAAGGCAAAACCGGAACCGTGATCGTAAGCAGATAGATAACAGGCAGAGGAATGCTCATCAACATTTGGGCAATCCCGTTAGAAAAAGAAAGGCTCTCTTCCCCCAGTGGAGAAGGGAGCTTTTTAGATTTATTTTTACAAGTTCCCGGATTTAAGATATAATAAACATTAAATTCAGGACACAATGGGGGCTTTGAAAGATGGATAAAATAACGATCAAAACCTACGGAAAAATCAATCTGTATCTGGAGGTTATCAAAAAGCGGGAAGACGGATATCATGAACTTCAAATGGTGATGCAAAGCATCGGTCTTTATGATAAGGTAAGCGTTCAAGATAGGGAAAAAGACGAAATTCTTTTATATACCAACTCTTCTTATATACCGACGGATGAGGGCAATATTGCGGTACAGGCGGCAAAGCTGATGAAAGAGGCGTTTCAAATTGATAAAGGGGTGGAAATTACCATCGATAAAAAGATTCCCGTAGCCGCAGGCCTTGCAGGAGGCAGTGCAAATGCAGCCGGGGTTCTAAAGGGCCTTAATGAACTTTGGAACCTGAACCTGAGTGAGGGGAAACTTCGGGATCTGGGTCTTCGATTAGGCGCCGATGTGCCTTTTTCCGTAATGGAGGGGGCCGCCGTAGCGGAGGGAATCGGAGAAAGACTGACGCCCATACCGGGACTGAAGAATACCTGGCTGGTTCTTTGCAAACCGGGGATTTCCGTCTCAACACCGGAGGTATACAAAGAACTGGACGTATCGGCCCTAGAGAGAAAACCCCTGGGGAAAGAATTTTTAACGGCCATTGAAAACAGGGATCTGAAATCCATCAGCAAAAACATGTATAACGCCTTGGAAAGTGTCACCCTGAAAAAACATGGGGTGATCGAGGATATCAAGAAAAAGATGATGCAGTTCAATGCCATTGGAACCATGATGACCGGCAGCGGTCCCGCGGTCTTCGGAATATTCAAAGATCAGGATAAGGCAAAGAATGCGGCCCGGAACTTAAAAAAATATCATCATCAAACCTATGTGGTCAATACTTATAATAAAGAATAAAGGACCGAAGTCTATTGAATGAAGCCTTCGGTAAATACTGTTCGAAATGGAAAGGAAGGAAATACGGTGAAAAAAAATATACTGGTAGTTTTAGGAGGACAGTCCGGAGAACACGAAGTTTCTCTAATGTCCGCATTATCCGTGCTGAATGCCATCAATGAAGAAAAATACAAGGTGACTCCCGTGGGAATTTCCAAAGATGGGACCTGGAAGTTCTTTGAGGAACCCTTGGAAATTTTAAGAAAAAAAAGCTGGCAGGAACTTCAGGAATACTTAGCAGCGGAAGAGGGGCAGGACCTTTCCCTCCGCACCAATACGGGAAAAGATCCCAAGGGCAAAATGGTCCTGTGGAATCAGCATCGAAAAGAAGCGATTGACTTGGTGTTTCCTGTGCTTCATGGACCTTTCGGAGAGGACGGAACCATTCAGGGAATGTGCGAGATGCTGAATATTCCCTATGTAGGAGCCGGAGTTTTAGCTTCTTCCGCTTCCATGGATAAAGTGATGACGAAAAGAATTGTAAGCACCCTAGGTGTGCTTCAGGCAGATTTTCATGTAATTTTAAAAGAGCAGTACGGAAAAAGCAGGGAAGAAAAAATCAAACAGCAAGAGGAGATTGAAAAGCGATTTCCCTATCCGGTGTTTATTAAGCCGGCGAACCTCGGTTCCAGTGTGGGCATTACAAAAGCCCGTAATCGTCAGGAGCTGAGTGCAGGCATCGATTTGGCCCTGGGCTATGATCGGAAAGTCTTAGTGGAGGAATTTATCAATGCCCGGGAAATTGAATGCGGGATACTGGGAAATTACAGCCCGAAAGCCTCCCTGCCCTCGGAAATCATTCCCTATAATGAATTTTACGATTATCGGGATAAGTATTTTGACGGAAAAAGTCAATATGTGATCCCTGCCGAGCTCTCCGAAGAACAGACGGAGAAAATCCAAAATCAGGGAACAAAGATTTTTAAAGCCATGGAATGTACGGGACTTGCCCGAATTGATTTTTTTGTAGAAAAAACCACGGGAGAGATTTATTTTAATGAAATCAATACGATGCCTGGATTTACAAAGATCAGTATGTATCCTAAAATGTGGGAAGCCAGCGGAATTACCTATGAATCCTTAGTGGATGAATTGATCGAACTTGGCTTTCAACGATTTCAAGGAGAAACACAATAAAAGGTAAAAGCATAGAAAGGAAAGATGAAATGAAACAGCAGGTACAGGTAAAGATCATCGGGACCCAAAAGGATGCGCAAGGAGAAGAAAATATCATTGAACTGGTAACCGAAGGCTCTTTTATAAAGAAAAACGATAAGTATTACGTAGTTTATGAAGAAACGGAACTATCCGGGATGGAAGGATCCACAACCACACTGAAAATCGATGGGGAAGATCAAGTCAGCATTCGCCGTTTCGGCAGCGCAAAAGCGGATATGCTCTTTGAAAAAGGAAAGACCCATTCCACGGGATACGAAACACCCTACGGCCTTGTGGAGATGAACATTACGACCCATCGCATATCGGTTTCCATAGAGGAGGCAGGGCCGAAAATACTGGTGAAGATTCAGTACCGTATAAAAGTTATGGGAAGCGAGGATACCATGAATACTCTGGAAATTTCTATTGCTTAAAGGGGGTACCTTATGTCATTTGGAATCAGCGAATTCTATATAAATGTTGGTGTGTTGGGAGAGTACTACCATTGGATTTATGCGCTGTTGGCTTTTTTAATAGTAAGCGGACTTCGAAAGCCCATCGCAAAGTATACAATGAAAATAATGCTGGCGGTAACCTCAAAGGCAAAGACCGATTTCCCGCGAAAAATGGTAAAATCCTTTGAAGGACCTTTTCGGGTTCTGGTGGGATTTTCAGGGGTCTATATTGCCCTGAGACTGTTAAATCTTCCGCCGAATGTGGACGCTGTAAATCTTAATCTGT
>SKRE01000137.1 GCA_007118655.1 Clostridiales bacterium
CGTGGGTTGGAAAGCAAGCGTATAGTGGAATTTGCTAATTATTGGTGGAACTGGAAGCAGGTTTTATCAACGGTTATGGCAATTAAATCCTTGACGGATTGCAGCTTCTTCGATAGAATTAAAGTGTAATAGCTGAAAATTCAATCAATGATTTTTTAGAAAGAGATCCTTTAAGACACAAAATGATTCAAACAAAATGGATGAAAGGGGCGAGCCTATGCTAGAGATCAAAGACCTTCATAAAAAGTACGACAATGGACCCGTAGCGCTGCAGGATGTCAATTTAACGGTAAAAAGCGGAGAAATTATTTCTTTAATCGGACCCTCAGGAGCAGGGAAAAGTACGTTGATTCGTTGCGTTAATCGTCTGGTGGAACCGACTAAAGGGGAAATTCTTTTTAAGGGTAAGGATATTACTAAGCTTAACAACACCGAGCTTCGACAAATGAGAAAAAAAATCGGAATGATCTTTCAAGAGCACGCCTTATTAGACCGCTTAACGGTCATGGAGAACCTTTTATCCTCCCGGCTGGGTTATGTGGGCTTTTGGAAAAGCTTCCGACGAAATTTTCCCGAAAAAGACATCAAGGAAGCCTTGCGTCTGTTGGATCGTGTCGGCCTTTCGGATTATGTCAACACTAGAGCAGACCAACTCTCCGGTGGCCAGCGGCAACGGGTGGGAATTGCCAGAGCCCTGTTGCAAGGGGCAGATATTTTACTGATTGATGAACCCACCGCAAGTCTGGATCCGAAAACCTCCCGGGAAATTATGCGGCTCATTGTAGAACTGGTTAAGGAACGGGATATTACAGCAATTATTAATATTCATGAAGTGAATCTTGCAGAAATGTACACCCAGCGAATCGTAGGTCTTCGGGAAGGGGAAATAATTTATGATGAGAAAGCCGTTAAACTTTCCAACGAATCTTTAACCTTAATTTACGGTGATGAGGACTGGGAAGTATCCACTATGGAGAATGAAAACTCCCAACAGCAGGAAGACCCAAAGTCCAATGAAGCACCACGGAGTAATGAAGATCCGGAAAAAAGAGTTGAATCAATGTCGGACCAGGAAAAAGCAAATATTGAAGGAGAACGTCATAGAGACCAAGAGGTGAAATCCTGATGGAGACCAACAGCGAAAAAAGCCTTCAAAAGTCTTGGACTCGACCCCCGAAAATCAAATCCAAATGGATCAGGTGGGGGATCATTCTCTTGGTGGCCGTATATTTCGTCACGGCAGCTCGATCCTTTGAGATTAACATTCAACGGATCATTTACGGAATGGATCGTGCGGTAACCATGATTACCGCCTTCTTTCAACCGGATTTTCTCTCCCGACAGTCTCACATCGTTACCGGCGTGCTGGAGAGTATTACCATGACCGTAGTGGCCACAGTTTTTGGGGTAATCTTAGCCATTCCCATCAGCTTTGCCGCGGCAAAAAATGTTTCTTCTCCCCCGGTATATTACACCGCCCGGTTTATTCTAGGGATTTTTAGAAGTCTCCATGTGGTCATCCTGGGAGTGTTCTTTGTAATCCTTTTCGGATTCGGACCCTTTGCCGGGGTGCTGACGATGATCATCAACAGCATCGGATTTTTAGGCAAGCTTACGGCGGAGGAAATTGAAAATACTAATAAAGAGGCGGTGGAAGCTGTGCGAGCCACGGGAGCCTCCTGGATGCAGTTAATGGCCTTTGGAGTATGGCCTCAAATCGCTACCCGCTACATCGGGCTTTCTATTTACCGTGCGGATATGACTTTTCGGCAATCCACGGTCATCGGACTGGTAGGGGCCGGAGGAATCGGTGCGGTGCTGGAAACCGCCATGGGGCGGTATGATTTTAATACAGCAGGAGCGATTCTTTTATTGATCATTATTCTTGTGCTTCTTGGAGAGTACGGCTCCAGTGCCATTCGAAGGAGGTTGACCTAATGACGGGCCAAAAGGAACAAAAGCAATGGCGTTTCAAGGACACCAAAGACTCGAAAAAACAATATTTTATTACTTTGTTCGGACTTATTATTTTCTTAATCGCAGCAAGGTTTATTTCCGATGCCACTACCTGGCCCTTTGTATGGGACTCTCCTGCCCAAGCAGCGGACTTCGTCTCTCGGATGCTGCCTCCGGATACAGGATATCTGAACCGGGTTCTGCCTGCACTTTGGGATACAATTAACCTAGCGGTGTTTTCCACCGTCTTAGCAGCGATTATTTCTCTGCCCTTAGCAATTATGGCGGCTCAAAACACTACTCCCCATCGTTTGGTTCGCTTAGGATCTCTGGCTATAATTGTTACCTCGCGATCAGTAAACAGTCTGATTTGGGCATTGATTTTAGTCCAAATATTCGGGCCCGGACTATTTGCGGGAATGCTGGCCATTGCCATTAGAAGCCTCGGCATGATTACAAAACTTTTCTATGAAGCCATTGAGGAAATCAATCAGGAACCCATTGAAGCCATGAAGTCTACGGGTGCTACCATGCCTCAGGTTTTTGTCTACGGGTATCTTCCTCAATTGATGCCGTCCTTGGTAGGAGTATCGGTGTATCGTTGGGAAGTCAATATACGGGAGTCGGCCATCATCGGCTTGGTCGGCGGCGGAGGAATCGGATTTTTACTGAATTCCGCCATTAACCGATTACGATGGGACCAGGTCTCCATCGTTCTTATCGTAATCCTGGCAACCGTATTAGTATCAGAAGTGATTTCCTCTAAAGCGAGAGCCGCAGTAACCTAATCAAGTAAAAACTATAAATGGTAATATCTATAATATTTTATATTTATTATACAAAGTTTCAATGCAATTACACTCCATGAAAGAAGGTGGTAGGTGAAATTGATAATTTTCTAGTTATGGATCAGAAAATGGATTGGCAAACGGATCATAATATTAATCAAACAGGAGGGATTGACATGTCAAAAAAACTGAAAATAACTCTTGCCCTATTTTTAATGATTATCGTACCATTACTGTTTTTAACTGCGTGCGGTGATAACGGTGATGATGAGAATGGTGAAGCCGTAGAAAATGGTGAAGACGTGGAAAACGGAGAAGAGGAAGAAGCATCGGAACTGGACGACCGATATACCGATGAAGACGGAGATCTGTTAGCGGATCTACCGGAAGATGAGTCGGATTGGTTGGATCCTGATGAGTTAATCTTTGCATACTCTCCCGTGGAAGATCCTGCAGTATACGAGGAAGTATTTGAAGAGTTTACAGAATATCTTGAAGAAACCCTTGGACGATCGGTACAGTGGTTTAACGTACAAAGTTACGCTGCACAGGTAGAAGCCATGCGTGCAGGCAGGCTGCACATTTCTGGATTTGCTTCCGGATCTGTACAGGATGCTGTAAATGAAGCCGGTTTTATTCCGCAAACCGCAATGGGCAATGAAGACGGAATGATTGGGTACCGAATGGCCATCATCACCCGTCAGGATAGCGGTATTGAAGATGTGGAAGATCTAAGAGGCGAAGAAATCCCCTTTGTTTCGGAATCGTCGGGATCCGGATACTTTGCACCAAGAGCCTTGATCTATGAAGAGTTTGATATGCTGCCGGGAGAAGACTACGACTTTACTTTCTCCGGTTCCCATGATAACTCTATCTTAGGAGTGTATCACGGAGATTATATAGCAGCACCCATTGCTGACGTGGTAGTCGGAAGAATGTATGATGGAGACCGAATCGATAATCCTGAAGAATGGATGACCACCATCTATGAATCACCTATGTTTCCTTCCACCGCTTATGGTGTAGCCCATAATTTACACCCGGATTTACAGGAAGAGATTAAAGAGGCATTCTTGAACTTCGACTGGGACGGAACACTGTTAGATGAACAGTGGCCGGAAGAAGACCGTTTTGTTGAGGTCGACTATCGGGAAGACTGGGAAGTACAACGTACGATCCGATCCGGTAGTGAAGCGGTTGCGGATTTGTTGGGTGAATAGGATAAATTATTAAGCAAATTGAATTACTAACTCGCCACCAACCCATAGGGTTGGTGGTTTTTTTCGTTTTTTAAAACACAGAAAAAATCCTCTAGCTTGGCACGGAGATAGCTTAGAGGTGTTATTTGTGATATCAACTTGGACATCCCTTTAATTAAAAAACTCGTCATAATGAAAATATTTTCACAATTAAGTGAAAACTTTAAAAATATTGACATTGTTTTTAGACTTCCTAAAAGATAGGATGA
>SKRE01000025.1 GCA_007118655.1 Clostridiales bacterium
AAGTGGTTCCTACCATGGCCGTAATTTATATTGTAGGATCGGTTATTATTTTAGTTCTTAATATTACACAAATTCCTGCAGCACTTGGAGATATTTTCTATTACGCCTTTAATCCTTACGCAGCCGGAGCCGGTGGTGCAGGAGTTGCAGTAGCCGCTACCATCCGATTCGGTATCGCCCGAGGAGTATTCTCCAACGAAGCCGGTCTTGGTGCCGCTTCCATCGTGCATGCACAAGCAAAAAACAGTCCTTCCCGTCAAGGTATGTGGGGAATCTGGGAAGTATTTATTGATACTATTATTGTTTGTTCCATGACTGCTTTAGTTATTTTAACCACCGGCGCCTTAGACAGCGGATCAACCGGAGCGGAGTTAACCACATTAGCCTTTAACCGTGGACTTCCGGGACCGGGTGGATATATCATCCTGATTTCCATCGTCTTCTTCGCCTACACCACCATGCTTACCTGGAACTTCTATGGTGAGAAGAGTTGGGAATACATCTTTGGTCGAAATGTAGTTGTGCCTTACAGAATACTATTCTTAGCCTTCCTGTTCATCGGCGCCGTCGGCGGCTTGGAAGTAATCTGGGGCGTTGCGGATACCTTAAACGGTCTGATGATCGCACCGAACTTGATTGCTCTGCTTCTTCTTGGCGGTGTCCTTGCTAAGGAAAAGAACAAGTATATGGAAAAACATGATTTAAAGGATAAGAAATAAGCACAGATTGATGAATGAAAGCCGTTAAAGGCTTCATTCGAAAGAAAAACCGGCGGTCTCCCAATCGGGGCCTCCGGTTTTTTCATGCCGCTTCGCTTTTTTTTATGTCACTTCCCTGCTGCTTTCTTTCCAATAGCCGATCCAAAGAAGGATCAGTCCGAGCCCCGTTCCAAAAGCCATTACTCCGTAAAACGCCGCCGTCTCTCCCAAATAGCTGTACTCCACCCCCTGCAGGTAGATCCCCTGGGGAAAAATCCAGGAAAGCCGTTGCAGGGCTCCGGGAAGAAGTTCCCTGGACCAAAGGGCCCCGGAAATCATCGAGGTGAATAAGATACCGATGGGCAGTCCCACAACCAGGACTTCTTTACCCATGGACAGTTTACTGAGCACCGTCCACAAACCGATGAACAGCACCTGCATCATCAGCAATATCAGGATATGATGGATAAGGTCCCCTCTTAAGGCTTTTCCCTGTAAAAGGTATATGCTTAATATGAGCACGCTGTGATGCAGTGTGAGAAATAAAAAATCTCCGCTGAATTTTCCTATAAATAAAGGGGTTTTACCCACCATCAGCTCCTGTCTTTTATGAAGCCCGGAAAACTCCTCTTCCCGTCTCTTATAAAATACCCAAAGAGAAAACAGGGTGCTGTAAATAATCACCAACCCCTGGGGCCCTGTCAGAAGACGGGCTGCACCGAAAATTCCAGAGCGCTCTGCCTCTGCACCCCCCGCCGGCCCCCTTAAGACTTCTTCCAGGGAGAGGGTCATCAGAGGCTCCGGTTCCCAATAAGACTCGGACTTGTCAAAGGATTTTTGCCACAGGGCCTCCTGTTCTTCCCCGGTGCCCTCTTCTCCCTCCGCGGATACAATGATATTCGCGGCCCTGGCATTGCTTATAATCCGGATGCTTCGAGAAATCACTATCTCTCCCACGGCACTGGCCCCCTGAGCCAAGGAGGAGGTATAGGCTGTCAGTTCCGGAATCTGATCCCCCCGAATCCGTTCTTCAAAGCCCTGTTGAATCCGGTAGACCCCTTCCACCCGGTTTTCTTGTAAATCCTGCAATCCTCTTTCCAGACTTTTTTCCTGAATCTCCAGATAGGGTTCCTTTTTCAGTAAATCAATCAGCATTTTCGAATAGCTGCTCTGGTCTTCATCCACCAGGACCACGGGGATGCTCATTCCCCCGGCCTCTCCTTCAAAGAGTCCGAAAGCGAAATAGGAAAAACCCAGGGGAAGTACTATCAGTAAGAGCCAGGCGGTTTTTTTCCGGAAGAATCCCTTCAGCTGCAAAAGCATAACTGTTATGATTTTCATGTTTGATCACCTGCCCGTCGATTTACAATCCTGATCCCGAGACCCAACAGCAAAAGACTCCCTGCGAAAATCCCCAGGGCTTCAAGTCCCAGCCCTTCATATTGTTTCAACGTAATCTGCTGAATCCCCTGTAAGTAGTGGTAATGGGGGAGGAATCGGGCCAGTTGATCCAGGCCGTAGGGAAGATAATAGTAGGGGATTAACCCCCCGCCCAGCAGAATCAGGGCAAACACTGTAAAGTTTCCGAGGGTGAAATAAAGATCCGGATTGTTCAGTATCAAGGCCGATAGCCCGGATAGGGATAACACCAGCAAAATCCAAAGACTCAAATAGCCCAGGGTTATCAACAATGAGAAATCGCCGCCGAAAAACAGATATTGCCCCGCCGTTAAAAATCCCCCTCCGTAAAAGATCATCCGTAAACTGTGACCCAGTATTTTCCCTCCATAGTATTCTCCCATGGCCGTTCCTGTAAACGGGATTCGCCGAAGGATGCCCAGATGATTTTCCTCCATCAGATGTTTCCCCAGAAATAAAGCGGCAAACAACAGCAGGCTAAAGACCACGGAGTGAAGATAATACACTCCCGGATCCATGGTATTGATCCCTTCCACCGGTTCATAAATCATCATCCTGTCCCGGGCATTCAGGGCCCGAAAGGTAATATCCTGTATTACGGGATCGATCTTTTCCCGCCGCTCCTCCAAAGACAGGCCCTGCTCCCGGTAGTAGTCCCAAACCGTATTCACTCCGCTTTGTCCCGCAGATACGCTGTACATAAAGCTCTCCATGACTCCTTTAAGCACTTGGGACTTGAAGGGATCCCTCGGGCTGGTATACAAAAGGAGTTCCCTGGATTCTCCCCGCTCCAGACTTCCCACAAAGTCCTCAGGTATCACCACTCCCGCAAACACCTCCCCCTCCCTTACCAGTTCTTCCGCTGCCCTGCCGTCCTTTGCTTCAACAATTTCCATCAGGTCCTGAAGACCTTCATCCCCTCGAATCTGCTCCATTAAAAGAAAGGCCATGGGGTGCTCGTCTTCCTTGACCACCGCAACGGAAAAGGATTCGATAAAAAGCCCCTGTTCAAAGAAGCTTCCAAAACCTGCAGTTAACAAAAAAATAAAAACCAAGGGAATCACAATCATTCCCAAGGTTTTTTTCTTATGACGTAAGGATTTTTTTATTTCTTCTGCGGCTACCCGAAATCCTCTCCCTAAAGATGCGAACATGCTTTTTCCTCCTCAACCCAAAGGTTTACAGTCCTTAACCTGAGGGATACTCCTGAATCATTCTAAAATCCCGGTGCAAACATCAACTCCTGCAAGGGGACACTGTTTTCCTCGGTAAACTCCGGTGCGTCAATATCGATGTTGCCGTTGATGTTCCAGTATTCCATGGCTCCTGTTATCTGCAGGTTAAAGGCTTCTCCCTCTTGTGTAACCACAATATTGACATCATATTCCTCTTTTACGATGCGGTAGTCGTCATCAATATACAGGGTCATGGAAAAATAACTTTCCTCTAAATCCAGGGCCCGATCCAGTTCTTCCATCAATTCGTCAATTTTTTCCTGGTCAAAATCCTCCATAAACCGGTCCATTTCTTCTTCAACTTCTTCTCGGGTAACTTCTGTATTACTCATCCGAAGGGTTTCCAAAATAAGTTCTCTGAAGGATTCATCCTCCAATACTTCCGGAATGCTTTCCAGGACGGTTCGGATTTCATCTTTTCCCATATAGATTTCAAATTCCCGTACATCCACGGTTTCCTCGTTTATGGCAACTTCCGTTTCTCCATTATTGGTGATAAACTCTTCTTCTACAATTTCCATATAGATTTCTCCAAATTGTTGAAGCATTCCATAGAGTTCTTCCTGATCCTGGGGATCCATTTGCTCCAAACCCTCCTGATTATAAAAATCATCTTCCAAATTCATCAGCAGGTATCCCTCGGCCAAACGCTGATCTCCTAGGAATTGAGCCATCATAGGCGCTTTTATGGCAATTTGTTCCTCCAGCATATACATCTCCAAAGCCACACCGAATCCCCCGGTGTTGATTTGTCCCGACAGATACATCTCCGGATTCATTGGATCCTCTCCGTTGATCATCCCTTCAACGTTCATGCCGATATTATTAAACATCCCCATCATATTTCC
>SKRE01000028.1 GCA_007118655.1 Clostridiales bacterium
ATTTGTGGAGCGGGTGAAGGGAATCGAACCCTCGCTATCAGCTTGGAAGGCTGAAGTTCTACCACTGAACTACACCCGCATATCGATTACCTTGCGACCTAGATAATATTATCATCATCCTCGGACTATGTCAATAGATTTTATTATATTTTCTTTTTTTCTTCTTTTAAACCCCTGGCCTCCGGTAATAATCAGGGTTTTTATACCTCGTCCATTTCCACCAGATCCACCTTGATATGATCGCCCAAGGTAATGATCCCGTAGCTCTTGTTACTGAGGCCTCTGGGAAAACCGATACTTCCGGGATTCAGCAGCAGCATGTTTTCTTCCTCTATGGTTAAGGGAATATGGCTGTGGCCGAAAACCACGATATCCGCGCCGATTTCTTTTCCCCGATAAAAAAGCCGGTCATTGTTGTCCTCCACACCGTACTGGTGCCCATGGGTTAAATAGATCTTGTATCCTTCCAGTTCTAAAACCACTTCCGTTTCACAGGGGCTGTACACCGGGTCCGCGTTCCCTTTGACACCGATCACTTTTATCCCCGTAATTTCTTCCAGATAGCTTCCGTCATTACACATATCTCCCGTATGAAGAATCAGTTCCACCCCTTGAAATCGATCTTCCTCCTGCATACGATCCAGTATTCCTAAATGATTATGACTATCCCCCAGTATTGCAATTTTCACGTTTGTCACCTCTTATTTTTCTCAATCGACCTGTTCGTCCTTTGCTTTCTTTAGGTTTTTACTATTTTTACCTTCCTTTATTCCTTAGGTTCTTTCCTGAATTCTTCTTCCAAAAGCTTTTTAATCTTTCTTAGGGCTTTTCCCCGATGGCTGATTTCATTCTTCTCCTTCGCCGTCAGCTCCGCCATGGTTTTTCCCTCGGGCAGCTCAAACAGCGGATCATATCCGAAGCCTCCCCGGCCTTTTTTTTCAAATCCGATTCGCCCCCGGGTCACGCCCCTGGCTTTCAATACTTTTCCGTCGGGAAACAACAGGACAATGGCGCAGACAAACTCCGCTCCCCGTTTCTCTTCAGGAACCTCTTTTAAGGCACTCAGGAGCTTTTCATTGTTCTTCTGATCATTAGCCTCTTCTCCGGCATAACGGGCAGAGTATACCCCGGGGGCTCCCCCTAAAGCGTCCACGGCTATTCCCGAATCATCGGCAAGCACCATGGTTTTCGTATATTGTTGGATCCCTTTCGCCTTTAACAGGGCATTTTCCTCAAAGGTTGTGCCGGTTTCTTCAATCTCCACGGATTCCAGGCCTGCCTCATCCTTGCTTTTAACCGCAATCGGAAAATCCTTCAAGAGACTTTGAATTTCTATGAGTTTGTTGGGATTTCCCGTAGCAATCACTAAGGTTTTCCTGTCCTTCACTTACTTTGCCTCCTTTGCCTCTCCGATTCGCTCCCCGATGGGACCTAAAATCTCCCGCTGCATACGGGTCAGCTCTTGATTCCCTTTTTCCGCCAGGGTTAATAAACTTAACAGCTGGTCTTTGGAAAAAGGGGCTTCTTCTCCGGTTCCCTGAATTTCAATGAATTCTCCCTGATCCGTCATGACCACATTCATATCCACATGGGCTTTGGAATCCTCTTCATAACAAAGATCCAACAACTCGGTGCCCTCAACGACTCCGATGCTGATGGCGGATACATAATTCTTAATGGGAAAAGCTTTCATTTTCCCCTGGGTGTAAAGCTTTTCCACGGCCATGGTCAGTGCCACGAAGGCTCCGGTAATGGAGGCGGTTCTTGTTCCCCCATCGGCCTGGATTACATCACAGTCGATCCAGATGGTTTTTTCCCCTAAGGCTTTCAAATCCACCACGGAGCGCAGGGCCCTGCCGATCAATCGTTGAATTTCCTGGGTTCTTCCACCGATCTTTCCTTTGCTGGACTCCCGAATGTTTCTTGTATGGGTTGCCCCGGGCAGCATGGAATACTCCGCAGTAATCCAACCGGTTCCGGAATTCTTTAGGAAAAAGGGTACTTTCTCCTCAATGGTGGCGGAGCAGATTACCTTTGTCTCCCCCATTTCAATCAATACGGATCCCTGGGGATGTTTGATGTAGTTTGTGGTCATTTTCATCTCCCGGAGCTGATCGGGCTTTCGGTTATTGATTCGATTCATAGTTTACGTCCTCTCTTTTGTAATTCTTCAGGATAATTTCTTCCCCTTCATCATTGCTTTTTACTGCTCGATGATCCCACGGGGATTTTAAAATTTTCGACTGTATCATACTTTACTTTTTGGATTCCTGTGTCCTCACAGGACTTAATTCATTTCCGCTTGGAAGGAGAAAAATAGCCTCCCCGAATTGCCCGGGCATCGGTGACGGTTACAAAAATTTCCTTATCATAATTATCAATGATTCGCATCAGTTTGCCCATGCGTTTTCGCTGCAGAGTAATATTTACCAGGTTGTTGATTCCTTTAATACCGTATCCCTGGACAATGGTCACCCCGAATCCCTCCTCCCGAAGGGAATCCGTCAAATCCTGGTAATGGGTGGGGGTTATGGCCTGCACAATAATATTGCCCAGTGCCATCTTTTCTTCTACCCACATCCCCACGTAGTTCCCCGTGGCAAAACCCGAAGCAAACATTAACACATTAATCGGATCATCCATGTGGTTTAATACTCTACTGAAAGCTACCACAAAAACCAAGGCTTCCATAAATCCGATCAATGCCGCCTGCATTCTTTTTCCACGAACCACCATAATCATTCGAATGGTGGCCAGGGAAATATCAATGACCCGGGCGAAGAAAATCAACAAATAACTCAGTACTAACACTAACACCTTATCTGCCTCCTTCTACTTCTTTAATGCAAAAAATTCTTCAACTTATTTCTTTCCCCTATTTCTCCTTCGATCTTAAATCACTTTATAAAGTTCATCCGTATCCGGGGGTCCCAGAGGTTCCCGGTGGTCCCCTTTTAATACATAGGAATCTCCGGCAATAACCTCTCCCACATCCGTGGCCTCCACGCCGTTTTTGTAAAATTCCTTTAACAGCCCCTCTTTTTTGCCAGGGTCTACGGACATGACCATAACCCCGCTGGAGATCAGTTTTAAGGGATCAATGCCGAGACTTTTGGTAATCTCCCGGGTGGCTTCCCGAAGGGGGATGTCCTCGACGTACACTTTCACTCCCAAAGATGAGGCCTCGCCCAACTCCCACAGGGCTCCGAGCACACCGCCCTCCGTAACATCATGCATGCTGTTAACCCCATAGGCTCCGGCGATTTTACCTTCCTTTACCACACTGATTTCCCCGGAATACGTCTTCGCCTCCCGGATCGCTTCCTTTGATACCTTTCCCGCAAGCTTTTCTTCCAGGTCATGGGCAATAATCGATGCCCCCTCCAGTCCTCCGTGCTTGGTCATAATCAGCCGGTCTCCTAATTTCGCTCCTTTGGAAAAGGTCATGCCGTTTTTCGGCTGCCGGCCGATGGCCGTGGTGGAGATCACAATTTTGTTTACCGCATCGGTAACTTCCGTATGGCCTCCCATAATTTCCACATCCACTTCACAGGCCGTCCGGTTGGCATCCTCCATGATCTGTCTCAGTTCCTCCTCTGTGGTATCCGGGGGTGCAAGGATCGTCAATAACAGCCCCACAGGCTCCACACCGTTGGAGGCCACGTCGTTACAGGAAATATGTACTGCGAGACTGCCGATCTCCGAAGAGGCTCCTGTTATGGGATCCGTGCTCAGCACACCGATATAATCTCCAAAGTCCACCACGGCACAGTCTTCACCGACTCCGGAGCCCATCAAAACTTCCTTTCGTTTATGTTTGATATTTGAAAAAATCAATTCTTGTAATAATTCCGTGGGAATCTTTCCGATTTTCATCAACGAAACTCCTTTTAAAGTGGATTTCAAACCTGGCTTGAACACTTGAACCTTTCTCTTGAAACTGGCTCTTTACTTTACTCCTTGTCCTTACCGGGACTTTTCCGGCGGTTATATAAACTTTCCAGCTTTATTATACCACGGAAGGGCTTTCCTTCCAACAGCACCTTCCCCAGAAGGAAAAGAGCGCTGACCAGAAAAACAAACCAGAAGGTGACGAAGCGCAGAACAATGGCCAGGGTGATTCCCGAGGAGATCCCGACGCCTAAAGGCGCCACAAAAAACACCATACTTCCTTCAAAGGTTCCCAG
>SKRE01000010.1 GCA_007118655.1 Clostridiales bacterium
CCGCAGCATCCGACTCTTACTATGTAAAAAAGCTTCCTCAATCGCCGCCTCCCGGACCTTGTCCTCCCCTCGCCCATTTAAGAAAACACTGCCGCCGATTAATAAAATTAGAATCCCCACAATTACTGCCAGTAGCACTTTTACCTCTTTATAAGACGAGCTTTGCCCATGATCTTGTGGAGTTTTTTCAGACCGGTCTTTTAATTTCATAGCATCCCCTCTTTCCCCGTTGTGTGACAATAATTTTTTACATTGACATTATAATGGTATAATTTCCTGGCAGTACAAGAATCATAAGCTAAGCTATTCAGAAGATAGCATTTTTCTATAAATAAATTTGTTTCGTTCATCTTTAATCGCTGTTTTTGCAAATCCAATACTTGTCCAGAATTTTTCGTTATTGCTGTTGGAAATATTCAAATCAATATAGGTAGCACCCTTTTTAATAAAATCCTTTTGCAACAAATAAAAAGCGGTCTTTCCAATACCCTTACTTCGATACTCCGGATAAATGCAATAGTCTAAAATGAAACACTTACCATCCTCCGAGCTGTAAATTACATATACGATAAACCCGATGTTTATATTACCATCATTAATAAATACGATACAAAGAGGATCCGTTTTTCTTTTGTGCAACATCATAATGTGGTCTTTATACTCCTTTGAAAAAAACCAATCGATATCACTTTTCGTTATCGGATCCCCCGCTTCACGGTTTGGTATAATATCATTTAAGAAATATTCATTTCTTCTTTCCCAGAAACGGTAAAGATCTTTCTTTCTCTTTGCGTAAGAAAAATTAATTCGATTTTCCATCTTCTCACTCCATTTTTTTCTCTGTGTTATCTCGCCACTTAGGCACTTTCCAAACATTCTTGCCATCTCCAGTTCTCTGAACTCCTTCTCTTTTTTACTCCCATTTAAACAAAGTGATAAATCCGTTCTGCTCCCTTTCCAAACCAAATTTTTTATAAAATGATTCTTCTGCCGGTTTAGTTAAAAGGATAGGATTCAACTTATTTTCATCCAGCCAAAGCATAAGTTCTTCCACAATTCCAGTGCCAATGCCCTTGCCTTGATAGTCCTTATGTACAAGAAGTCTAAGAATATATGCATGCTTTATCCCATCTGATAATACTTGAACAAATCCAACCAGTTTATTATTTTCATCTCTAGCTGTCATCCAGCCCCAACTAAGCTTCAAAGAATTGTTCAACTTCTCATTAGAATTATTTCCCCAACCAATCGTTGCAAGCAAATTATTTAATTCTTCAATGTTTATCTCTTCTTTTCTAATAATTTTCATGTCCTGCCTCTTTTCTATTAGATTCCGGTATTTTTCCTGATTGCGATGTCCCTGAGCTTGTCTCCCGAAATTAACCTGTCTAGGGGAGGTTTGTTCCAGCAAAGGAAGGCTGTGTACAATACACTAGCACTCGTCTCCAGTGCACCCATCAGCAAACATTGTGCTATACGCTGTATTTTACTTGTTCATTCTTTTATATATATTAATTCTAGCGTACTTCTTTTCGCAGTTAATCCTTCTTAAGGTCTTTTCCTGCTCCTCCTTAAGACGGAGGAATAACAAAAGAACGACCCTCAGTGAGCCCCTCAGGATTATAATAAGTGCATACGGGTTAAATGAGAGTCATACAGAATAATTTTATCTCCCCCTTGCTGCATTATTATTACATTCGATATCCCAATGATGATATCCTTTATTTAGGCGAAATATATTGATATATATTAGATCCTTCCCAGTAGAGTCATTTATGATATAATACCAGAAGACAAAGAACATTGCGCTTAACAATTACATTAATGAAATGAGGACAAATATATGCATAAAAAACAACTATTAGGAACCTACGGTTTGGTTTTCCTCGTTATGGCCCTATGGGGAACGAATCTGGTGATTATTAAAATATTAGTGACAGATCTGCCGCCACAAACCATGACGGCTTTTCGCATTATGTTGGCCGGTATTACCGCCTTCGCCGTCATCCTTCTTGGGAAAAATCACCGACCCCTCAATAAAAAGGAGTGGACCTATATCCTCTTCGGAATGCTGTTCGGAGTGGTTTTGCACCAATCCTTAATGGCCTATGGTCTCACCTTGATCGATGCATCCGCCGCTTCTTTAATTCTTGCGTTAGTGCCGCTGACAACGGCGATCCTTGCGGTTCTTCACTTAGGAGAAAAACTAACCCCCTTACGGATATTGGGATTCATTCTGGCCTTGATCGGTGTTTTCTTCATTCAAGGGGGATCCTTCCGTACGCTAGGATTTTCTCTTGGGGAAATCATTATTTTTACCGCCATGTTTGTCCAGGCCACCAGTTTCATTTTGATTAAAAAAGTTACCGCTACGGTTGACTCCAAACAGGTCACCGCCCTGATGAATTTAGGCGGCGCCTTAAGTTTACTCATGATAAGCTTTGTAGTGGAACCTCAGGGAATAAGCCAAATGACCTCGGCTCCTCCCTTTACGTATTTTCTGTTCTTTTTCTCAGGAATCGTCATAAGCGGAGGGGGTCACTTGATTTTCAATGCCTCCATACAAAAAATCGGTGCTGCACAAACTGCGGTATTCAATAACTTTGTTCCCTTTTTCGGATTGGTGGCTTCTGCCGTCTTTCTGAAGGAAACCATTACATTTTCACAGTCCCTCGGTTTTCTCTTTATCGTCTCCGGCGTACTATTTGGTACCGGATATATTGAAAAACAGCGGGAAAGGCAACTTCAAAATGAGAGGGCATAAGTCTCACTACGAACCATTATTTGTGTATCTCTCCAAGAAAGATAATGATGTTTCCCAAGAATCTCTTCAATAAGGCGTTCCATATCCGGGGCTTTCATTTTTTCCATATGATTCTCCCCCACCCTATAGGTCCCTTCAATGATCCAAAGATGGGTATCCTGTTTCATTAATATAGCGGGGTATCCTTCGGTCATGTAAAACGCCTCCACGTCCCAGACTTTCTTTAAGTCTTCCATTTCCACCCAATTTTCTCCTAACCAGGGAAGGATTCCCCCCATTTGAAAGTCAAGGTATCCTTCCGCGATGGTTTCTGCAACCCAGGGATTTCGGGTTTCATAGGTTCTAATGCCAACTTCCCATTTCCGCCCCTCCACTTCCCAGGTTTCATGCTGTGTATAGTGCTTTGGCACGGCAAAACTCTGTCCGAGCACCGGGAAAGTCCTTCTTTTTAATTCCCTCTCCTCCGTAGAATCCAATATTTCCTCGATGGAGTACGCTACGATATCCTCAGGGATCTCTTCAATAAGGTTTGGGTCCCAGTCCCCGATGCCACTTTCTATTTGCAGATCCCGGTAATAATGAAATCCCCCCAGGATCATAAACATCAACAAAAATCCGATAATCACAAATTTGATGCCGTCATCTTTTTTCTTCGCTTTCTTTTGTATTAATAATCGAATGGTTGTACCCACGGTGATCCCCAGTAACGCGGGAAACAATGAAGAGAGCGTATTTGCATGGGGATTATAAAGGGTATCCAGTACGATTCCCAGGATTAAAAATCCCAAAACCAGTGTCGCGATCACATCAATCAACAGCTGCCTTCTCCTACCGGTAAAAAAGGTCTCCACTTCCTTTTCCGGAAGACCCTGCCGCTTTACTTTCCGGATCCACAGTATGCTGCGTATAAGGGCGATAATCGTTGGAATCAGCATCAGGGGATAGAAAAAGTAGATGATGTTCCCCATATACTCATCCATCTGAATAGCCGGTCGAACCCGAGTGAAAATAACCAAAGTCGCCGTCAGAAGGAAAACCAAAATACTCGTCGAGAAATCCTTCCTCCAGACTTTTTTTCGAGCCAGGCTCTCCTCCAGTTCTTCATCGGTCTGAAGAGGGGTTAAATTCTCCTTTGCCGGCGCATAAAATATTTGCAGTTCTTTAATGGAGGTGACAAAATGCCAGCCGTTCTTCTCACAAAGTTCCCGGTACTCCCCGGCTTCCTCTGTCTCTTCCGGGGTAAGAATGCCGCTTCCTTCAAAAACGTCAATGGAGAACTGAAGATCCTTGGGAGTTTCCCGGTAAAAAGTGGCCCAGAGTTCCCCGATTTTTTCCAGCATCCAGCCTTCCCCGGCCATTTTCTCGAAGTAGGCTTCCATTCCTTTATAGTCCA
>SKRE01000014.1 GCA_007118655.1 Clostridiales bacterium
CAGGGAATCGTAATGACCGGTGGAGGCGCCATGCTTTGGGGACTGGATAAACTGATTTCCGAGCGTACCGGCATTCCTGTAAGAATCGCGGATGAGCCGATTTCTTCTGTGGCCAAGGGTACAGGACAGGCGTTAAAATCCATTCATCTACTGGAAGACAGCATGGAGAGTTCAAAACATTCCCATCGCAGATAGTGACGTTGGATAAGTAAATATTTAGGATGAAATTATTGAGTACAGGGGGTAAGAGGGACGAATCAGCTCCTCTCTCTGTGCTCTTATGTTTTTTGAAAATTGTTGCAACGCATTCAAATAATAAGGAGGAATGACTTATGGAATTGGATATTTTACAAATCAAGGAAGTATTGCCCCATCGGTACCCTTTTTTATTGGTGGATAAAGTTCGGGATTTAGAGCCGGGGAAAAAAGCGGTGGGGATCAAAAATGTAACGGCGAACGAGCCTTTTTTTCAAGGACACTTTCCGGAAAAACCCTTGATGCCGGGAGTACTCATGGTGGAAGCCTTAGCCCAGGTAGCAGGCCTTACCTGTACCGTCGAGGGAGATCAAAGCAAGCTTGGGGTTTTTACAGGCATTGATAAATGCAAATTCCGACGGCAAGTGGTTCCCGGGGATGTATTAGAACTCCATGTGGAAATTACGGCTTTTCGAAGAGGTATCGGCAAAGCGGAAGGCAAAGCTATGGTGGATGGAGAGTTAGCCTGTTCCTGTCAATTATCCTTTGCAATGGTAGATCGCTAAAGCGGTGAGAATTATTACAATTGTTACGGTTATATTAAATATTTATTACAATTGATAAAAGTTTTCAAAGTATGATACAATAGAAAGTGTAGATAACTATTTTTTCTGAATCTTTAAAATGCGAGCTACGTACTTTTGATATGGAATGACCCTCTCCTCCTTCTATAGGCCTTTTAATAAGGGTCTATAGTTTTTTTTGGGAAGTCCCAAGTGGACAGAAGACTAGGGGGTAATCGAAACACTTAAGCAATTGCAACTATTCCAAAGATCAAATCAGAAAGCAAATACATAGTGATGAAAGAAGGTAGAGTCCCATGGATTTTTTCACAACGTTTTATCAAATCTTATCCCTGTTCATCCTGATTGCCGTTGGGTGGGCAATCTCCCGACTGCAGGTGGTGGATCAGAAATTCATAAAAACCTTAAGCAGTTTCGTCATAAAAGTGACCTTGCCGGCGATGATTATTAAATCCATGCAGTTTGACTTTTCTGTGGAAATATTACTGGAAAGCGGATTTATGTTTGTGGTGGGCATAATCATGTATGCCTTGATGATTGCCCTGTCCTTCGGGATTGTGAAATTCAGCGGGTATACCGGAGGAAAAGCCAACGTTCTGCAGTTTATGATCATTTTCGGAAATGTAGGCTATATGGGCTATCCGGTGATGGCTTCGATTTTTGGAGATGAAGGGGTGTTTTATACGGCCCTATTCAACATCCCTTTCAACTTTTTAATGATGAGTTTCGGTATTTATTTGATGACCCGAAGGGATGAAACGGTGACCCGGAGGGAAGAAGAAAGTTCCCCGCAAGCAAGACATCTGAGAAGACTTAAACGGCTGAAAGTTTTGGTAAACCCCGGGATCGTAGCCACGTTTACGGGATTTGCCCTGTTTGTTTTATCGATTGAAATTCCCGGTCCCCTGTTTCGGGCAATGGACACCCTGGGGGAGGCCACCACTCCCCTGGCCATGATCATCATCGGAGCCAATCTTTCCCGGGTGTCCCTGGGCAGTGTATTTAAGGAAAGGGCTTTGTACGGCATCAGTTTTTTGCGGTTGATTGTGATCCCCGGATTTTTGTACGGACTCTTAACGCTTCTTGGGGCCGAAGGATTTTTGCTTGCGGTGCCGGTTTTGGTATTTTCCATGCCCGCGGCGGCCAATGCCGTGGTTTTTGCGGTGATGTATGAAGGGGATGCGGATTTTGCTGCAAAAGGGGTATTTTTTACAACCCTTTGCTCTGCTGTGACCCTGCCGATTATCGCCTATATCTTATTGGGGTAAAAGAAATCGCCGGTTTCGACTGGAAATCCCGGGAAGGGTTTACAATACCCGGGAATGTAAAAACACCTGCCGAGGGCAGGTGTTTGTCTTAGAAAAAACCATTTTTGCAAAAGGCTTTATGGAAATCGAAGGATTAATTTAAGTGTTGGGTTCGTTTTTGATATTCTACAATCAGCTCATCAATGCTGCAGCTGAGGAAATAGACTTCTTCCTTTGTGCCGTTATCGTTTAAGTATTGATGCAGAGCAGCTTTTAGCCGTCGGATTTCCATTTTTAAATCCCTGGTGGATAACTGGGAGATCTTTGATTTCGTTGGAATGGTCAAGTGCTTTAACAAAGGAAGCGCCTCCTTTACTCGTCGTATATATAAGGATAAACTGGATAGGGATGATACATGGTATTATACTAAGTATATAGAAATCGGGGAATGTAGTCAAGAATCCTTTTCATACAAAAAATGACAAAATTCGACAAATGCGGCCTGAAAAATCCATGAGAACCGTTCTTAAAAAAATATAAAATCAGTTGGAAATATGGGAAAGATTATGGTATAATTATAAAACAGTTTCATAAAAGATTACCTTATCCAGAGCGGTGGAGGGACAGGCCCTTTGAAACCCGGCAACCATAGAAGTATGGTGCTAATTCCTGCAGAATGATTTCTGAGAGATAAGGAGAGTGAACCCTCTTCTTAGAAGAGGCTTTTTTCATGTTGTCGAAAAAAACTTTGGGAAAATATGAAAAAAGTGGTAATACTATAGTAATATTCCTGGAACATGAAATGCTGTGAGCAGGATAGGAATCTTTACCCCAATATGAAACCATAAAATATAAAAGCTGTGTTTCGGATATCCAGTAAAAGCGGTACCGTCATATTGAAGAAGCCCAGTAAATGAGGAGGAGAAACATGAATAAACGATTATTTACATCGGAGTCCGTTACGGAGGGGCATCCCGATAAAATTTGCGACCAGATTTCCGATGCGGTATTAGACGCTATATTAAAGGAAGACCCGGATGCCCGAGTAGCCTGCGAAGTTGCGGTAACCACAGGACTGGTCCTGCTTATGGGAGAGATCACCACCTCCTGCTACGTGGATATTCCCAAAATAGCCAGAAAAACCATCGAGCGAATCGGCTATACCCGGGCGAAGTACGGGTTTGACGCAGAGACCTGTGCAGTACTTACCTCCATTGACGAGCAGTCTCCCGATATCGCCATGGGAGTAAATGAAGCCTATGAAAAGCGGGAAAGCAAATCCAAGGAAGACTTATACGAGTCGATGGGAGCGGGAGACCAGGGGATAATGTTCGGTTACGCATCCAATGAAACACCGGAATTAATGCCTCTGCCCATTTCCCTATCCCACAAACTGGCGAAACGTTTGGCGGAAGTGCGAAAAAACGGAAAGCTTAATTATCTCCGGCCTGACGGAAAGACCCAGGTAACCGTAGAGTATGAAAATGATAAACCGAAACGAATTCATACGGTGGTGGTATCCACCCAGCATCATGAAGATGTGCCCCTGGCTCAGATCCGGGAGGACTTAATCCGGGACGTTGTACGAAAAGTGGTACCGGTGGAGCTGTTGGATGACCAAACGAAGTTTTTGATCAACCCCACGGGACGATTTGTCATCGGCGGACCCCAAGGGGACGCCGGCCTTACGGGACGAAAAATCATCGTGGACACCTACGGCGGATTTTCCCGCCACGGAGGGGGCGCGTTCTCCGGAAAAGACGCAACGAAAGTGGACCGGTCGGGAAGCTACGCCGCAAGATACGTGGCAAAAAACATTGTGGCCGCCGGCCTTGCGGATAAATGCGAAATCGAAATCGCCTACGCCATCGGTGTGGCCAATCCGGTTTCCATTATGGTAGAAACCTTCGGCACCGGTAAGATTTCCGAATCCCGAATCGAAGAACTGATCGCCGAAAACTTTGATCTTCGACCCATGGCCATCATCGAAAACCTGGATTTAAAGAAGCCGATTTATGAAAAAACCGCAGCCTACGGACACTTCGGAAGAGACGACCTGGATCTTCCCTGGGAGCGCACGGATAAAGCGGAAATTTTAAGAAAAGCCCTGGAGGACAGCGG
>SKRE01000012.1 GCA_007118655.1 Clostridiales bacterium
CCGGGGAAAAGATCTATCTTTTCGGATACGAAGAAAGTTACGGATATTTGGCAGGCACCTACGTACGGGATAAGGATGCGGTGGTGGCCTCTTTATTATTAACGGAAATGGCCGCCTACTATAAAATCCGGGGAAAGAATTTGATTGACGTTTTAGAAGAGCTCTACGAAGAATACGGATACTATCAGGAGGATCTTCAGTCCATTAAGCTGATAGGCAAGGAAGGCCTGGAGAAAATTCAAAAGGTGATGGACTACTTCAGAAAAGAACCCATGGAACAGGTGGGGGGCAGGAAAGTGCTTCGAAAAGTGGACTACAGCCGGGATGATACCGATCTTCCCAAAGCCAACGTGGTGAAGTTTTTCTTAGGGGAGGATGCCTGGATGGTTTTAAGACCCTCGGGTACGGAACCGAAACTGAAAATTTACGGCGGCGTGAAGGAAAACTCCATGGAAAAAAGCCGACGGGCCCTGGAGGATATCATGACCGGAGCGCGAAAAATCGTAGAGGAAAATTTATAAGGGATTAGACGATAAGAGGGACAGGGGGACGGAGTAATTGTCCTTCTTCCAGGATAAGAGGACAATTACTCCGTCCCCCTGTCTTCGTCCCCCCTGTCTTTCTCTATTATTTATAAAAAATAAGCGAGGTGACCTATGAAAACAATAACATTGGATGCTGGATACTTAAAAAATACAATTACCGAAGAGGAATTATCGGCCCTGAACGACCCGGTGCAAAAGGCTCATTATGAGCTTCATAACGAAACCGGAAAAGGCAGCGACTTTGTGGGCTGGGTCAATCAGCCCCGGGATTTTGACCGGGAGGAACTTCAAAAAGTACAAAAGGTCGCTAAAAAAATTCGGGAAAATACGGATATTTTTGTGGTGGCGGGCATCGGCGGTTCCTATTTAGGGGCAAAAGCCGGTATTGAAATGCTCACTCCCTTCTTTTACAACGACTCCAAAAAGATCCGAGGGGATTTTCCCAGGGTTTATTTTGCGGGACACCACTTAAGCGGGGAATACCTGGAGGCGCTGTTAACAGTATTGGATGAGGGGGAGGTAAGCCTGAATATCATCTCCAAGTCCGGAACCACGACGGAACCGGCGGTGGCCTTTCGAATTCTGAAACAGTATATGGAAAACCGCTACGGGAAAAAAGAGGCGGCCAAGCGAATCGTGGCCACCACGGACCGGGAAAAGGGAGCCCTGAAGGAACTGGCCCATAAGGAAGGTTATGAAACCTTTATTGTCCCCGACGATATCGGAGGACGCTACTCCGTACTCAGCCCTGTGGGCATGCTGCCCATGGCCGTGGCGGGGATTGACGTGGAGGAAATTATGAAGGGGGCAAAGGATGCCTACTCCCAACTGCTGGAGCCGGATCTTAAGAAAAACCCCTGTTATGCATACAGCGCTTACCGAAACATCCTTTATAATAAGGGTAAAAAAATCGAGATCCTGGGGAATTTTGATCCCCGGCTGACCTTTTTCGGCGAATGGTTCAAACAGCTCTTTGGGGAAAGCGAAGGGAAAGAGGGAAAAGGAATTTTCCCCGCCACCCTGAACTTCACCACGGACCTTCACTCCATGGGCCAATATATCCAAGAGGGCGAGCGAAGCCTATTTGAAACCGTCTTGAAAGTAGGGGAAGAGGAAGGACAACTTTCCATCGAAAAGGATCATAAAAACCTGGACGGTCTGAATTATCTGGCGGGTAAAACCTTCGGAGAAATCAACGAAAAGGCCTTACAGGGAACCCTGCAAGCCCACCATGAGGGAGGGGTGCCCAGTATGATTCTGACCCTGCCGAAAATTGACGCCTACTACTTCGGCTACCTGGTCTATTTCTTTATGAAAGCCTGCGGCATCAGCGGCTACCTCTTAGGGGTAAACCCCTTCGACCAGCCCGGGGTGGAGGCCTACAAAAAGAATATGTTCCGCCTGCTGGGCAAAAAATAAAGGGGGGACAGGGGGACGGAGTAATTGTCCTCCCTGCCTCCGAGTCCCGTATAAACCCTGGAATCTAAAGGTTGCCTTCTGCATTATTTTTCCCGGAGGGCAGCTTTTTTTTCTGAAACGGAACAATCGGGCCCCCGTCGTCGTCTTTAAAGTATATAGCTTCATCTTCGAATACATAGAAAAGGCAAAAATCCGGGGAAAATAAAAATAAGTTGCAGAAACCGGGAAATATATAGTATATTGATATAATAGAAAATTATGGGGATTTTTAATAAGCAGGGGACAGGAGTGAAGGATTGTGTGGAAAAGAAAAAAAATGATACCGGTCATAATAATGTTTGGAGACGCTATTATAATTAATTTAGCTTTTCTTTTGGCTTTTATCATCCGTTTTGAGGGAAGCTTTTTTATCAGCAATGTGGCCCAGCGCCATTTCCAGGTGTATTTGAGCAATATTGTCACCATTACAATGATTAAGCTGGTGATTTATTACCTTTTAGGACTCTACAAAAATCTTTGGAAATACGCATCGATCTATGAGGTGTTTCAGATTGTAGGGACCACCATCGTGGCCAATACCGCCGTGGTCAGTTATATGTTTTTAACCCAGGATATGTTGCCGAGAAGCATCTTTGCAATTGTGGTGCTGCTGGATATTACCTTTATCGGCGGAATCCGGTTCAGTTATCGGGCCACCAGAAGCCTCAGGGACCATGTGGGAAAGAATAAGATTAAGAAAAAAGGGCAAAAACGAATTCTGATCATCGGTGCAGGGGAGGCGGGAGCTCAGGTAATCAAAGAGCTTCGGAATCATAAGGAATTAAACAGTATTCCCGTTGCGGTGATTGATGATAATGACGAAAAATTCGGTGCAAGAATCAACGGAATTCCCGTAGTGGGGGATCGATACCGGATCAAAAAAGTGGTGGAAAAATACCGGATTGATGAGATTATTATTGCGATCCCTTCCATGCAGCGCCAGGAAATTCGAGGCGTCATTGAAGAGTGCAACAAGACGAAATGCAAGCTGAAAATTGTTCCGGGAATGTCGGAGCTGATTGATGGGGAAGTTTCCATCCAAGCGATCCGGGATGTTAAAATTGATGACCTGTTGGGACGGGAACCGGTAAAATTGGATATGCGTGGAATTCAAGGCTATATCAAAGACCGGGTGGTGCTGATTACCGGAGGGGGAGGATCCATCGGTTCCGAACTTTGCCGGCAAATTGCGGCGATCAAGCCGAAAAAGCTGTTGATACTGGATAATTATGAAAACAATGCCTACTCTATTCAAAATGAAATTCGGAGCAGTTTCCCGGATTTGGATTTGTTTACCATCATCGCCTCTATTCGGGACAGGGATCGTATGGAAGAGGTTTTTGCAACCTATAAGCCCCAGGTGGTATTCCATGCGGCGGCCCATAAGCATGTGCCCCTGATGGAGGATAATCCCCAGGAAGCGGTCAAAAATAACATTTTCGGTACCCGGAATGTGGCGGAATGTTCGGATAAATACGGCGTACAGCGGTTTGTCCTGATTTCCACCGACAAAGCCGTAAACCCCACCAACGTTATGGGGGCCTCCAAACGGGTTGCGGAGATGGTGATTCAGGCCCTGGATAAAGAAAGCAAGACCGAGTTCATCGCCGTACGGTTCGGAAATGTACTGGGCAGCAACGGCAGTGTGATCCCCTTGTTTAAAGAACAGATTGAAAAGGGCGGTCCCGTGACCGTTACCCATGAAGAGGTAACCCGGTACTTTATGACCATCCCCGAGGCGGTGCAGCTGGTAATTCAAACGGGTTCCATGGCCAAGGGCGGAGAAATCTTCGTACTGGATATGGGAGAACCGGTAAAAATCATTGACCTTGCCCGAAACCTGATTCGACTGTCGGGATTTGAGCCGGATACGGATATTAAAATCAAAGTGGTGGGCCTTCGTCCCGGAGAAAAGCTGTACGAAGAGCTGTTATTGGACGGAGAAGGCCTGGAAGATACCTGTCACGAAAAGATTTTCGTAGGGAAACCCATGTATACGGACTTTAAGTTTCTGCAACGGGAGCTGGATATTCTTTGGGGGACCCTGAGTAAGGACAGCGGTGAAATCAAAGGATATATGGAAAAAATCGTACCGACCTATAAGCAGACTCCGAATTAAG
>SKRE01000143.1 GCA_007118655.1 Clostridiales bacterium
TCCTCTAACTGACGATAAGATTTTGTAATTAAAGGGGTTTCTTCCATTGGATAAGGATCTTTCTCCTCTTTTCCAAAGCGTATTTCCACTAGATAACCATTATTTTCAACAATCGTAACAAATCCGATTACGGTCAGATAGCTAAAAGATTTTACCATTTTTCCCAACTCCTCTATGCTTCTTTTTATCTTACTAAAATCATATAACAACCGGCGTCTTTTTAAAAGCTTTTTCCGGGAAACCCAAGCAAAAGAGTCCTTGACTGCATTGATTATTTTATTATATTTCGGGTATCATCCATTATATATGCTTCTGGCTTTGAAAAGCCGGGAAGCCTTTTATCGTATAATTTAAAGGAGGTAATCATTTGAAAAAAATAGGTGTTTTAATCGGAAAGCTTTATGAAGAATCGGAGTACAGTAAGCCCGCTGAAGCTTATAAAGATGCAGGCTACGAATTAGTTCACATCGGCAAGGAAAAAGGGGAAAAGGTCGTGGACAAAAATCGAGAAAATCCCGTTACTATCGACGAAGTTGCGGATAGTGTCTCCCCGGAGGACTTTGAGGCCCTCCTAATTCCCGGCGGTTTTTCTCCCGATGTCCTGCGTTCCGATGACAAAATCGTAGATTTTCTTCGTAACTACTTTACCCTGGGAAAACCGGTATTTACCATTTGTCACGGACCTCAATTACTGGTAACCGCAGAAGTTTTAAGTGGCAGAACCCTAACCTGCTACAAATCCGTCATCGTGGATGTGAAAAATGCCGGAGCCAATTACGTGGACCGGGAAGTGGTTATTGATCGAAATCTTATTACCAGTCGAACCCCGAAAGATTTGCCTGCCTTCATCAATGCATCCCTGAAGATGCTTAAGGAGCAATCCTAAACCGGGAACCTGAATTTTTTCCGGTAGGTTTCCTACGACGCTGACAAAAATATAAAAAAATACAGTTAAAAACCTGAGAGCGGTTTGTCCGATCTCAGGTTTTTTCATTTTTTGATGCTGTTTTAGAAGGGAGAAAATCCTTGATCAAACCAGTTATCCTTCATAGCTTTTTGATACTCCTCATAAAAAACTTTTCGGTGCTCATTTTCCCATTCATAAAGGGTTTCCAACATTTTCTTGCCTTTAGGGTCATCGGTGTTTTCAATGGCTTTTTTGTAAAACTCCGCAAAGTCATTTTCAATCAGATAGGCCATTCTAAGGATGGATATATCCGATGTGGAAGTTTTCAAAGCCTCCGGAGAAATATTTTCCGCTTCCTTACGGACCTCGAAAATGCTTTCGCCTTTATACTCATCAAGATCTTCCAGCCCGGACCATTCCTGATTGATTTCAATATTATCGTGCTCTTTTTTTAGAATATCATAATGTCTTTTCTCTTCCTTGGCTAAGGATTCAAACATTTTCTTCGCCACAGGGTTTTCCACTTTATCACTGAAACTTACATAAAAGTTTTGCCCCTGAAGTTCCATATTCATTGCAAATTGTAGAATATCTAATGCGTTTTTCAAAAAAAAACCTCCTTATAATATTTTAAAAATCCTTTGCATTTCATTGTAATAATACCCATATACCCTTGTATTAATCAAAATTCATATCTTGGAGCTTTTGATACTGGTTACTGGTAAATCCTTCGCTTTTTTCCCTTAGCTTCTTATTTTATCATTTCTTTATTGTCTAAAGCATTCATATGCACATCCATTTGAGGATAGGGAATACTGATATTCTCTTCATCAAATCGGATTTTAACCGCTTCCTGAAGATCATAATAGATAGACCAGTAATCTTCCTTATTACACCAGGCTCGAACAGTAAAGTTTACGGAGCTGTCTCCATGTTCAATAACTCGAATCATCGGCTCCGGATCTTTTAAGGTAAGCTCATGGCTTTCCACCAATTCCGTCAAAATGGCTTTTACCTGACGAATGTCATCATCATAGCCCACACCGTAAGTTAAATCTACTCTTCTTAAATCCTCGGAACTAAAGTTTGTGATGTTTCCGTTAGCCAGAGGTCCGTTGGGAATCACCACTTTTTTATTATCCGGAGTTAACAGTCGGGTATGTAAAATTAAAATTTCTTTTACCGTACCCATTTCACCCTGGGCGCTGATAAAGTCTCCTACATTAAAGGGCCTTGCCGTAAGAATAATAATTCCTCCCGCTATATTACCTAAGCTGTCCCGTAATGCAAATCCAATAGCTAAACCTGCGGCACCCAGTATGGCTACGAAGGTGGCCATGGGGATCCCTAAAAGGCCCAGCACCGTAACAAATAGTACAATGTTTAGTCCGAAGGACGATAACGACTTGATAAACCCGTGTAAAGATTCATTCAGCTTACTGGCCTTAAGGGATTTCTCCAGCATTTTAAGCAGGGCTTTGACCACCGCCAAACCGATCAGTAAAATCACCAAACCGATCAGTACTCGCAGACCGTATTGAATAATCGATTCTTGAAAGTCTTGAGATATATCCATATTTTTACCTCCTTATTTATTGCTTTTTTCATTATACCCGATACCTTCTCTATTACACAAGCTCCCTCTTCAATTTATAATTCATATTCCTTTATGGATTTATCGGTACCCTCAATAATTATTATTCAAAGGGATTTCCTGTTTTATATTCTCTTAATCTAAAATATATCTTAAATAATGTTTATCTTTACCTCTTTTCAGGGTATATATTTACAACGATTCCACAACAAACGAAGGAGGACCATTATGGACAAAAGAAGAATTATCAAGCATTTCGAAGGTTCGGAGAAAGAGCAGTCCTCGGGTCCTGTTATATACTGGATGAGCCGGGAACAACGAAGCGAGGATAATTGGCCCCTATCCTATGCCCAGGAGCTGGCTTTAAAGAACAACCAGCCTTTACTTGCGGTTTTTACACTCATGGAGGATTTCCTTGAGGCCAACCATTCCCACTACGAATTTATGTTAAGGGGTCTTGAAGAGACGGCAAAAAACCTGGAGAACAATCATATTTCCTTTGTACTTTTACAAGGGGATCCGGCGAAAACCCTTCCCCGGTTCATCGAAGAACACCATATCGCTTATATGGTCACGGATTTTGATCCTTTGAAGAAGAAAAGAACTTTGCAGGAAAATGTCGCCGATAACATATCCATTCCCATAGACATTGTGGACGGACACAACATCGTTCCCATAACCACGGCTTCGGCAAAACAGGAATACGGGGCCTATACCCTTCGGCCCAAGCTTCATAAACGGTTGGAGGAATTTTTACATCAGATCCCTGAAGTACAAAAACATCCCCTGGTCTATAAAAATAGACTGCCGGATATTTCCTGGGATGCTTTGTTGAAATCCCTGGTATTAAAAAAGAATCCCCATTTAGAGGTCACCGCTCCTTCCGGACCGAGGGCCGCCAGGAATCAATTACAGGATTTTATCAGCAATCGATTAAGGAATTACAGCGCCTACAGTAACGATCCCACAAAGGAAGTGTTATCCGGACTTTCCCCATATTTGCATTTTGGTCAGATTTCCTCTCAACGGGTTTTGTTGATTTTAGAAGAAAGTGATTTTTCCGCTTCCGCCGTTTCCGATTTTGTGGAGCAAATTTTTGTACGAAAGGAACTGTCGGATAATTACTGCTACTATAATGCCAACTATGATAACCCCCAGGGCTTTCCAGATTGGGCGAAAAAAAGTCTGAATGCCCACCGCGGAGACCCCCGGGAGTATTTATACGGTTATCAGGACTTTTTATACGGAAAAACCCATGATAAACTATGGAACGCCGCCCAGTGGGAATTGTTAAAAACCGGAAAGATCCATGGTTATCTTAGAATGTACTGGTGCAAAAAGATATTCGAATGGACGAAAAGTCCGGAAGAAGCCATGGAAATTGCCATCAGACTCAATGACGGCTACAGCATCGACGGTCGGGACCCCAACGGCTATACCGGCATTGCCTGGAGCATCGGCGGGGTTCATGACCGGGCTTGGAAGGAGCGTCCCGTATTTGGAAAAATCCGTTATATGAATTATAACGGAGCGAAAAGAAAATTCGATGTGGATACATACATTCACACCTACCTAAAGGATGAGGACCATGAATAAATTTCTGGGAAAGCTGAAGAAGTGGAAATCCTTAGTACTGCATCTGAAACAGCAGTTTAAAAAAAATGAATTGACGGCATTAGGAGCCCAACTGAGCTATTATTTGATTTTGTCTTTTTTCCCTTTTTTAATCGTTCTGATTGTTTTACTGAACTTCACTCCCTTAACCGAAGGGCAAACCATCAGCCAATTATCTTATATCCTTCCCGATGAAGTTTTTCAGCTTACCTTAACGATTCTGGATGAAATCAGAAGCGGGCTAAACGCCACCCTTCTCTCGGTCAGTTCCCTGGCTACTATCTGGGCTGCTTCTAAGGGTACTTCGGCTCTTATCAAAGGGCTTAACAAGGCCTATCAAGTTACCGAAAACCGGTCATTTTTTCGCCTGCGGGCCATGGGCATCGTTTTCACCTTCGGTTTGGCCTTTATCATTATTTTCTCCCTGTTTTTCCTGGTCTTCGGACGATTTATCGGTTTGGCCATCTCAGAATACTTAGGCTTTACTGAGGCTTTTTTATCTCTTTGGGAATACCTACGTTACGGGATTCCGCTGTTGGTGCTGTTTTTTATTTTCACCCTTATGTTCCGTATCGGTCCTAATTACTCCCTCAGTTTTAAAGATGTCTACCCCGGAGCCATATTTTCCACCCTGGGATGGATTATCATTTCCTTATTTTTTTCCTTTTACGTTAACAACTACGGCGCTTTTTCCCGTCTGTACGGAAGCATCGGTGCCGTGATTGCTTTACTCATCTGGCTCAATATCAGCAGCCTGATTGTCCTGATCGGTGGAGAAATCAACGCTACCAGACTCTGGTACAAGAATTCCAACCACAAATTCCCTGATGCTTCGGAATCCAGTTCCCAGTAAATATTTACGGATTGTCCGCTTCAAAAAAAACCGCCGACATTCAAGCTTCGGCGGTTTTAAAATGGAAATTTCAATCCGTAATAATACTAAATTCCGGGGGATCCATCATATGCTTTTTCACAGAGCATAGATTCATGGAACGGATAATGGCTTTCTCATATTTCTCGGGAAATCCATCGGGAAGCGTCAGCCTCAATTCCATTTTTTCGATCATTCCCGATTCAGGATTCTTCTTAGTATCTAAAACCAGTTTCATCCCTTTCATATCAATGTTCTTGCTTTCGCAAAATCTCAGAGCATAAAATCCGGTGCAGGTGGCTATGGAACTTAAAAACAGATCAAAGGGGGAAGGGTTTTCTCCTCCGCCGCCTTCATCCAGGGGCTGATCGGTTTCAATGGTAAATCCTTTCATATTGGCACTTACTTTCTTTCCTTTAGGAAATCCTACTTCTATTGTGGGCATCTTTATCTCTCCTCGTATAGTAAGTTTATATAATAAATTTTCTACTTATCTCCCATTAATTCAATTATTGAACTGGGATATAAAGGTTTACTCAATTCTAATACTGCCTTTGCATATTCCTGTATCTCTTTTTGAGCATCATGTTCCAATCTTTGATTTAAAAAATGACATATGGATTGAAGTGATGCCGTCCAGTACCATCTTACATACATTCCGTATGCGGGTAAAAAGAGTCTGGCTTGTTCGGCGCACAGGCCATCCTCTAATGCTGATTCATACTTCTGAATGCCAATTTCAATGTATTCTTGTAATTCTGCGGAAAGTTTAGCACCGATATCATCATTTAATATATCTCCGCTCCCCTGCTTGGAGTTTTCAGGCTTGCTTCTCCATTCATCGGACTTGGGAATAAAAAACCTGGGTTCCTCGGTAATATATCTTCGGCTTGATTCATTCCAAGCTTCCAAACTATCGCTCGTTCCTTCCAAGTGAGTCGAACCGATTACATATTTCCACCATTGTCTCGCTACCATTAAAGGAGCATATACCTCAAACTGCATTATTACGTGCCTAAATGGTGAAGTATGTCCTTCTCTTGCCAGGAACTTTATCAGTCTAATATCTCTATCAGTAAGTTCCTTTGATTCCTTTGCATAAGAAACCCTTGCTGCATTAACAACCGTTAAGTCTGAACCCATATGATTTACAAGCCTTACATAACCTTTATCCAACACATTTATTTTTGACAACATCATCCACTCCTTAATTTTTCCTTATTTTACTTCACTAAATATTCCATGAGTTTACTGGATAATCTATGTTTTCGATAGTTTCTGCTGCCCCTTATGATGCCTTCATTATAACACCCCACCCCTCCCGGGTAAAGCTTGCAGGGAAATTATTTTTGGGATACATCGGTATAGACCCTTCCGTCCTTCAATTCAATAATCCGGTCAGTACGCTCAGCAATCTTCTTATCATGGGTAATCACGATAAAGGTGGATTGAAATTCTCTGTTGATATCCTTAAGCAGTCGGTAAATACTGTCGCTGGTTTCAGAATCCAGATTTCCGGTGGGTTCGTCGGCAAGTAGAATCCTCGGCCGATTCATCAAGGCTCTGGCGATGGCAGCCCGTTGCTGCTGTCCCCCCGACATATCCGTGGCCAGATTATTCTTGACCTTTTCCAGGCCGACGACTTCGATTAACTCCTCCGCCCGCCGTTGAATCTCCGGCTCGATTTTTTTATTTTTGATCCATTGGGGCATTAAAATATTTTCCAAAGTGGTAAACTCCGGAAGAAGATAATGGAATTGAAAAACAAACCCTATGGCTTCATTTCGAAGTTTGGATAAATCGTTTTTCTTTAAGGCTCCCGTATCCCTGCCCTCAATTAAAACCGTCCCCTTTGTGGGCCGGTCCAAGGTTCCCATAATGTTCAGCAGAGTACTCTTCCCGCTGCCGGATTGCCCGATGATGGAATTAAAGGATCCGGGATTAAACTCAAGGTTAAGATCAAAAATCACCTGGGTTTTAATCTTCCTTCCGTAGACCTTATCAATGTTTTGCAGCGTTAATATGCTATCCATTTCGTATCACCTCAATCGGTTGCAATTTTGAAGATTTTTTCGCAGGAATCAAAGCAGCTAAGGTCGAGGCCGCCACCGCAATCACAAAAGAAAGCCCAATAAAATTATAGTTGATTACAATCTCCACCACAGGGCTTCCATCGGGGTTCGTTGCGAAAATCATAAAACTGTAGGAAAGCAGCAAGCCCAGAGCAATTCCGATCAGACCTCCCAGGATTCCTAAGATCAGTCCTTGAAATAAAAATATCAGACTGGCGGATTGGTCATTGACCCCCATGGCTTTCAAGATACCGATTTGTTTGGAGCGCTGCAATACAGAAATCGCCAGCACACTGGAAATACCCAGCACCACAGCCACTACGACAAAAATCTGAATCATTATGCTGGAAATATCCTGACCCTGCAGGCCGCTAAGAAGATCCTGGTTGGCATCTTTCCAATTGGTAACCTTCACATCGTCTTCCATCAGTCCTTCAATCTCTTCTCCTATGATATCCGCATCAAATACTTCCTCCACCTGAATTTCTATGGCGGTAACGGAAGCCTCCCGCTGAAAGATTTCCTGGGCGGTCTGCAGTTCACTGACAATCCAGGATTCATTTAAGTTCGTCACTCCGATATCAAAAATCCCGGTAATCTTCACGTCTCCCTGATCTCCATCAAAATTGAATATTTCCAGTACATCCTCGATTTCCAGGTCTAAGTTTTCTGCTAAACCGATACCCACCATCACTTCTCCCGAGTTCTCCGGCAGAGTTCCTTCAGTAATTTTTTCCCGAAACCCGTAAATACCTTCCGCTTTTTCGAATTCAAAGCCTCGGATCAGGGCGGATTCCGCCTCCTCTTCAAGGCTTATAAAGGCAGGCAAAGTAAGGGTCGGGGAAAGCTCCTCCACCCCTTCAATTTGTTCCCGTATTGTATCTTCCTTCTCCTGATAATCAAATATTGCTCCGTTATTTTCCCGGGATTCAATGGTGACTTGAGAGGAATTCCCGATGGTGGAATCCACCAAACTGGTTTGCAGTCCCTGGATCAGCAAACCGATAAAAACCTGAACAGAAATCCCAATGGCAATCCCCGCCAGAATCAGAAGGGTCTGTCCCTTACCCGACTTTAAGAAACGCCAGGCAATTTTAAGAGGAAATCTCATTGGTTTTCTCTCCTAAAGCTTTAATATCTTCAAAGGTTTTCAGGTGCATATCCGCACCCATTTCCTTTGCGGCGTCTTTTCTATTTTCCAGGGCATATCCGCCGACGATAATTTTCGGTACCTTCTTTAATTTATTTCGAAGAACTTCGATGCTTCTTTTTGCCGGCACAATATTATAATAATTTGATACGCTTATAGCCACATAGTCCGGCTTTAAATCTTCCATCAATTCGGTTAAGTTTTCCCTGGGGGTGTTCCCCCCTAGAAACAGGGTCTCAAAACCGTTTAAAGCAAAATAGTCCTCCACCATGCGGGGACCGATTTCATGATATTCATCTTCCGGGCAATAAATAACCACTTTTTGTTGATTCAGCTGATGGACTTCAAAGTTTAAGCTTCGCTCCACAATCACAAAGGGATAGCAGCATTCTACAATGGTTCGTACAATGGCGGTTCGAATATGTTCTTGGCCGATGGTTATGCTTTGCTCCTTTTCATTAGAGGCAATCTCATAAAGAGCGGGTCTTAAAATTTCGTCATACAGCGTGACAATATCCAGTTCATTCCCAGAAATCAACTGTATAGCGTAATTCACACTGTTCTCCTTGTCTTCCCTTTCCAGATGTTTCATAAACTCCTGATAATAATTCATAAAATAACTCCTTTCATGATTGCTATGATGATGTATTGTTACCCTTCTTTCAGCCCTTTTATTCGCTATTTATAAAAGATTAGAATAAATCTTCATTTCTTCTTAAAATAAAAACTTTGCCGGGGCCCCGACAAAGTTTTTATTATTTTTCCTATGCGCTTTTTTTCTTCTTTATGATATTCCCTTTTTCATCGGCTTCTTTAATCTTTTCTTCACTTTCATAGAAGATCCGGTCCTTCTGCACCCCTTTTTCTACTAACAGGTTCATAGTGTCCGTAATCATTCGGGGGGATCCGCACATATATACATGGTGATCCTTCAGATCAAGATCTTTAATTCCGTCCATAACATAACCCTTGGGGGTTTCCGACTTTTCCGGTCGTGAAGCGATGGGCAGATAGGTAAATTTATTATAGGCTTTTTCCAGATCCAAAAAGTAATCCTGGTAATAAAAATCCTTTTCCATTCGTTGTCCGTGCACGAAGGTTACCCTATCAATATCCCGGCGATGCTTTAGGGTGTCCTTCGTTAAAGCGATAAAAGGGGTCATACCAATGCCGTTTCCGACGAACAGCACTTTTGAAACCTTTTCTTTTACCACCAATTCTTCACCCATGGGTCCTTCCAGCTCTACTGCGTCTCCCAATTTAAACTGATCAAAGATATTTTCCGTACCGTATCCTCCGGGAATCTTTTTAATTATCACGCTTAGGCTTCGGTTATCCTCATTATATGATGCGATTGAATAGGCTCGGTACATATTTTCATGTCCCTTTAATTTCACCAGGATAAACTGCCCCGCTTGGTAGACTACACTGGCAGGAGTGTTAAATTCAAAGGTAAACTCCTTAATGTTTTCCCCCAAATTCCGGATTCCCGTTAACGTGGATACAATTTTTTGTCGTTCTTCATAGCCTTCTAAGTCTGCAGTTTTTTTAAACTCCAATGCATCTCTTTCAGTTTCAAAGGATAAGATTCCCGCGGGACAATTTTCCACACAAGTTCCGCAGCGTATGCAGTTGATATCATCAAATTGATTGTTCTCTGAAAAATTCGTATAGGGTTCTAATTGGAAGGGACAAACCCGAGCACATTTCCCACAGGCATGGCACTTCTCTTTTGATTCAATGGTCAGCTTTTCATCCGTATTTTTATTAGCATTCAGTTTGGTTCCCAGGGTATAGCTGACTTTTTCCAAAGTTCCCATAGGGCAGAACTGACACCAGGTTCGAGGATTTTTAACAAGACCCAGCAGGCCGCCTACTACAAACACCATTAAATAAGTTCGGGAAAATACCATTCCCAGTCGATCCCAAAATGACCCGTCCCCCCAATGTTCTAAAGCATTAAGGGTATTCCCTCCAAAGTTGTACATGAAGAATAAGAAAAATCCGATCACCATAGGTTTCGATTTTAAAAACCCGGGGATATTTTTATTTAAGCTGATGGGATGAATCAATGAGTCAAATAGACTTCCATGGGGACAAATATTGCCGCACCAATAACGACCTTTGAAAAAAGATGTTCCGATGAGTCCTGCCATAATACCAATCACTGCCAAACCCAGTTTCGGTTCCACAAAGGTTCCTCCCAGCGCAACTAACACCGTGAAAATCCATCCGTATTTTCTAAGAATTGTAAAGACTCGATTTGTTTTAATGAAATAGGTTGCCAAAGATAACACCTCCATAATATTCCCGCCCCATGGGGGGGGTCTTATTTATTATAAGTTCTTCTTCTGATTTTGTCAAAGATTATATTTTATAATATTTCGGGATTGAAGCAGGAAAATGCAAGTTTTTATGTGCATAACAAAACCCTTAAGCATGAATACCGGAAGGAACTTAAGGGTTTACTTTTATTGGTCATGAAATAAAGTTAGGTTTCACAGGAAAACAAAGAAATTTGGTCTCTTCCCTGATTTTTTGATTTATAAAGACTTTTGTCACCTCGATCAATCAAAAGCTTTTTATCCATATCTTTTTTGGGTTGGAGCGTGGAAACGCCGATGGATAAGGTAATTACATCCGAAATATCCGTTTGGCTGTGGGTAATTTGCAACTCCTGAACCCGATTCTTAATGTTGTTTGCCACTATTAAGGCACCGGATTTGTCGGTATTAGGCAATAAAACCACAAACTCATCCCCGCCATAACGAGCCACAAGATCCGTTGAGCGTTTCAAACTTTTTTCAATGGTTTTGGCAATTTTCTGGAGTACTCGATCCCCTTTCAAATGGCCATAGTAATCATTATACTCTTTAAAACAGTCAATATCCAGGAGCAACAGGGATACTTCCTCCTGTTTGCGCAGGGCGTTGTTCCAAATAAATTCAAAGTTTTTATCAAAACACCGTCGATTGGGGATATTGGTTAAGCCGTCCAGTTCTGAAATTTTTTGCAGTTTATTGTTTAATATTTTTAATGCCTGCTCGGTTTTTTCTCTAATTTTTATTTCTTTTTTCAGAGCTTTGGATTTTTGGGCATTATTAATGGCAATCGCTAAGTAAGAAGACAATGTTTTCAGGGTCTCCAACTGATGATCCGTATAAACATTTTTCTTTAGGCTTTGTACCGTGACCACACCGATAGATCGGTCTTCAATCATTAAGGGACAAAACATGACGGAGTTCATAGCGTCCCCAACGGTATGAGAAGTCCCCTCTAAGTAGCTGTCGTACTCCGTTTCCACATCGTTAATCAATACATCTTTATTATTATTCAAACACCAGGCAGCCCAGCTATCTTTACTGTCAATTGAGACTTCAAATGACGGCTGTTTTTGGCCGTTTTCAATAAACAGTTCATAGCGAATATTTTCCCCTTTATCATCCACCAATCCGATGCCTAATACCAAGGCCTCCATTAAATGGTTTAAGTTCTCGTACAGCAAATCAAATATCTTTTCCAAATCCAATGTAGCCGTAATATTTTGTCCGATTTCTCCTACCACTTCCATTTGTTTGTAGGAATAACCAAGTTCTTTCGTTTTCTTTTCCAATTCCTGAACCAGATATCGATAGGTTTTTGTCTCCTTTTGAGATTTTTCCAGCTGCAGCTGAAAAGAAATACTGCGGAGTTTTTCATTTCTTCTTTTGGCTTCGCTTTCCATAGTGGTTCGATGAAAACCTTTGTAGTATTTATAGGCTAAGGATTCCTCGCCCATTTTTTCATATACTCGAGCCAGGGATGCGTAAATATCAGGAATTAAAGCTTCTCCATCAATACTTTTTGCAACTTCCAGGGCTTTATTTAAGTTCTCGATGGATTCCAGCAGCTCATTCTTATCAAACATGATCTCATGAACATCGATATAAATTACCACTTGATGATGGTAATCCTTCGTCTCCTGAGCCAATTTTAAACTCTTTTTAAATTCCTCCAGAGACTTTTTATACTGTCTTTGATTTTTATACATTTTCCCTAAAAGATGCAGACTATAGGAATGCATCACTTTTGCATCTTTTTCCTTGCAGATTTCCAGGACCTGATCAATATTATTTTTGGCCCGGGTCCAGTTTTCCTGTTCAATATAAACCTCTGCCGTATTAAATAGAGGGATCGCTTGACCATAAAGATCCTGATTCATCCCGTACTTCTCTAGACTGTCCTGATAATAGCCTAAGGCACCGTCCAAGTCGTGAAGTTCTTTATGTAGTCCTCCAAGATTATTTAAAATACCGGCTTCCAACTCTGTGATTTTTTCACTTCTAGCCATTTCCAATGCCTGACCATAATAATCCATGGCATGATCATAGGTTTTCATGTAAAGATGTACATTTCCAAGGGCATTAAGGGCTTCAGCTTCAATGCTGCCGCTGTGTAAAAACTTGGAGGTTTCCAGAGCACGGTTCAAGAATTCGATGGCTTCATTTAATTTTCCCGTCATCCACAAACAACGGCCGATACGGGTCAAGCTTTCCGCTTTTTCTTTTTTGTAAAAGTTCATTTCCGCAATACTCAAAGCTTTTTCGGCTATAACCAAGGCCTCTTCCGGGTGGCTTCGTTCTTTGAATTTTGCCTCGTCTAACAACTCCCGTACTTGAGTTTTTCGATCCACGTTTTTCTGTTCTTTATTTTCTTTCAGTATACTTTGCATCTTTTCCCCCTCCTCCTCCTCGTACCATAAAAAAACCCCATTTTCTACGACAACGAGGCAATTAGATTCGCAGCTGGCTGCCATAGCGAATTCACTTTAGGCCCTGTTAGCTTTGCGTCTTTGCCTTTCAGCAAATTTGCCTGTTAAATTATTACCAAAAACTCGGATTACATTTTCATATGCGAAAAAACCACATTTCATCCTGCGGATAAAATATAGTGCTATTATACCATTATTATGGAAAATTGCAATTAAATTATTATACTTTTCAAAATTCTTCAAAGTTTTTCCTTTTTTCCTGCATAGCCCGCTTCCAAAAAACTTTTCTGAATACTCCGTCCCTTTGGTCTTCTAATTCTCTGCGATTTTTCCCTTAAGGTCCTTTGTAACGATTTGTCTCTCATATTCCTCGTTAAATAATCGGGAGCTTACGATAAAATCCGCCGTAGCCTTATTCGGTGCCACCGGAATATCGTATAATGCTGCGATTCGCAGCAAGGCCTTAACATCAGGGTCATGGGGCTGCGCTTCCAGGGGATCCCAGAAAAATATCATCAGATCGATTTTTTCTTCTGCTATGGCGGCTCCCACCTGTTGATCTCCGCCTAAGGGACCGCTTAAATACCCTTTAACCGAAAGATTCGTATGCTCCTCCAAAAGCTTTGCTGTGGTCCCTGTCCCCGCTAAACTATGGGATTCAAGAATCCCTTTATGTTTTTTTACCCAGGCAATCAACTCCTCTTTTCGATTGTCATGGGCGATTAAAGCAATATTCTTGAGTCTATTCGATTTCGCTATTCGGTATCCGTATTTCATTGTTTAGCCTCCAATATTCGTTAAGTTGATTGGTGTATCTATTTTTTAATCGATTAGTAACCGATTGTTTCAATGGGTGCTGTTATAGCAGATTTCTCCAGAATATATGCAAGAGTGCCAGGACGAATACGCCCCCCCCCAGACTTCGATGGACCAACCGCCAATGCTTTTTAAAGGGCTTAATCCTTGGACCTCCTATAGCAACAATGGCCATTAAAACCAGGGTATACAGCAACAGTGTTCCGGTATGCAAGACGGTTAAGCTAAACGCTTGATATCCGTGATAAACCCCCAGGGCTATAATCCCCAAACCTAAAATAGGATGTGCTTTTCTTGAAAACTGATAAACCTTCCCTAAGTTTTTGGACTTTTCCTTGCCTTCTTCTTTAAGTTTTTTTAAATAAATTTTCTTAA
>SKRE01000017.1 GCA_007118655.1 Clostridiales bacterium
CTTGCGTAACCTCAACATAAAACCAAACCGTGGGGCACACGGGGTTAGCTCGATTATGCTGTAGCCGTTAGGCTACTCGAACGAGAAGCCCCCACTTCTATAAGTGGTGGGAGTATGTCACGACCCGGGTTATTGTTTAAAAGAGGGAGGGGCGATTTCCCCTTGTGAAATGGACACCTTCGTTATGTTATATGTGGTATCGGGAGAAGTGCGAGTAAAGAAAAACAAAGAGTCCGCTGTGCTGAGAGAAAACCAGGTTTTCATTACGGAGCCGGCGGTACTATCGATGGAATCAGATTCGGGAGCAAGACTGATGGGTGTGCAAATTAAAACCGGAAAATAAGAGGGTGATCCTATAGCAACATTGATTGTAATTTATAGTATTTCAGCAGTTTGTTTGGTCGCCTCCCTGATCAAAAGCAGAGAGAAAACGAAAATAGCTTTTAAGGTTGCAGGAAAGGCACTTCTAAAGACGGCACCAAGTCTGCTTGCCGTACTAGGCATCGTGGGTCTGACTTTGGGGGTCTTGACCCCGGAGACCATCGGGAGGCTGGTGGCTTTTCCATTAGCGGGATCCCTGCTGCGCTCCGGGGCTACCGTAATGACCATTTCAACCTTTATTACCACTTTAGTCATGGTGGGGATTGTAACAGCACCATTGGAAATGAAGATTCTCGGTAAAAAATTCACCCTGCTTCGAAATGGTCTGGGATTTTTGGCGGCCTTACTCATCGCAGGGGTATTTGTACTCTTAGCCTTTATTAATCCCGTGGCGGCGGAACGCTCCACAAAGGCTGATCGGCACTGAAAATCCCACAGCTGATGGTTGAGATCAAATTTTTGGGACTTTCCTTTACCGGTTTACGATTCGGGTTAACCCTTGTGGCCCTGGTGTTAATAGGACTCCTTATGGAAAGGATCCTGGGGCGTCATTCAGTAAGCGGCTGGCTGCCCACTGAAAATGAAGAAATAATGAAGATGCAGAAAAGTAAAATGAAAATTTAGGGACGAATGTTTCAGGAAGGAGCATATTATGAGGGGCTTCTTTAAAGCTTGAAATGTGTAAAATAGAGAGTGACAAAGCAAACAGTTCCGGTTATGCCAATGTGATATTCAGATTCGGTAGTTCAGTAGAACATAAAAGAGGAGTGAATGACAAGCGTTTGCTTGACAGTATTTTGGCGGAAGGATAAAGTAATTAGAAAATACTTACATAAAGGAGGATTATCATGAAAAAAGAAGCGCGGCGGGAACAGATTATTAATCGGGCGATGGAGGTCTTTATAAAATACGGATATAAAGGAGCCACCACGGCAAAAATTGCTGAAGAAGCAGGAATCTCTGAGGTAACCCTGTTTCGATATTTTTCCTCAAAGAAAGAAATATTCCTAAACGGAGTGAAACCGATTTTTTTGGAGACGCTTCACACCTCCATGGAAAATACCCAAAACAATAGTGATAAGGAACGGATCCGGCGGCTGTTGATGGAGCGTTTGGCCTTTATGTCGGATAATCATCAGCTGATCAAGTTGATTCTCCATGAAAAAGAGCTGTTGGAAGAGCATTTAGGCGAAGATCTGTTTTGTACCATCACTCAATCCTTTAAGGATTTTATTCAAAGTTTAAATATAGACCGGGAAAAACAAGGAGTGATCCTTCGAATGATTATGGGGTCGATTTTATCCTTTTTATATTTACCGGAAACCGAAGAACGAGAAGTGGAAAAGTACGTCGAACAGTTGATTTCGGTAATTTTCAGTGGAGAAACCAACGGCACGGAATGATTAATCGGAAAAACTCTCTATTTGTGAAAACAATAAGAGGCTAAAACATAAGAGTAATTGACATATGTCATAAAACCACGTAAGATAAAAGTACAGAATAGTCAATGAATTGAAAAGGAGGTTTAATGATGACGTACAGTCCTAGTTTAGGAACAACTGTAACTCACACTAGAATGCGAACACCGGATAATCTTTCACCTTTTTCCGGAATGTGTTCCGTATGTACAGCAAACTGTATAGGGGTGTGTGAGATCGGTCTGTCGGCAATTCGAGGATGGGAGGCGACGTATCCTTATCAAACTGATCGGAATCAATTTGCATCGGAAAAAAATTACCCTGTAGATTATTCCCATCTGAATATCAATGGAAGAGGTTTTGGGGCTCAGGGTTGTAAGGAAGATCCATTAGAAGCGACCTATCCGAATGCAGACATGTCCATCACCGTAGGGATCGATGATCCGGTAAAGCTGACTATGCCAATCATTCTGCCCGCCATGGCAAAACTCAATTGGAGGGATTATTACGCCGGGGCGGCAATGGCGGGAGTTATGGCGGTAATCGGTGAAGATGTGGTTATGAAGGATCTAAAGGTAATTCTTGAAAACGGAAAAGTTCAAAAGGCTCCATTGATCGAAGAAATGCTGGATGCCTTCAGAAAGTACGAAAGAGGTTATGGAGACATTGTATTGCAGGGAAATTTCGACGACGAACACCTCGGGGTATTGGATTATGCAATAAGGGAACTGGGTGTGACTTCTGTTGAGCTGAAATTTGCCCAGGCGGCGAAAGGAATTCAAGGACTGGGGATTGTTGAGAATCTGGAGAAGGCAGTAGCACTGAAAAAACAGGGTTATATAATACATCCCGATCCTGAAAATCCCAAAATAGTGGAGAAGTTTGAAAGAAATGCCGGCCCCCGTTTTGAAAAAGTAGGAAAACTCCCTATATGGGATGAAGAGCATTTAATCAAAAGAGTTTCGGAGCTTAAAGCTTTAGGGGCGAAGAGGGTTTTCTTAAAAACCGGACCATTTCATCCGCAGGATCTTATAAGAATTCTTACCATCGCATCAAAGGCCTCCGTAGATCTTGTCACCTTCGACGGAGCAGGAGGGGGTTCCGGAAACAGTCCCGTAAAGATGATGAACGAATGGGGTATTCCTACCATTCAATTAGAGAGCATTCTTTATCGGGTACTAAAAGATATGGAAGGCAAAGGCTATCCACTGCCTCAAGTTGTCATAACCGGTGGAATTGCAATGGAAGATCAGGTGTTTAAGGCATTGGCTCTGGGAGCACCTTTCATTTCTATGGTTGGAATTGGAAGAGCGGCGATGACCGCTGCAATGGTTGGAAAAAACGTGGAAGATCATTTGAAAGAAAACCGGGTTCCCAAGGAATTCGAGAGATTCGGCAAGACGAAGGAGGATCTTTTCGAAGGGTTAAAAGAACTGCGAGGGATGTACGATCATGCTGACGATTTCTCAGGGGGAGCAATTGGAGTGTACTCCTATCTTGGAAGGATTAAAAGAGGAGTACAACATTTAATGGCACTGAACCGAAAGTTTAACTTAGCAAGTATTGAACGGGAGGATGTGGTTCCTTTGACCGGAGAAGCCAAAAAAATTACCGGTTTAAAAGACTATGCTGATCTTCTGGAAGAAGGGTTGAAACAGCTGTAAATAAACTTTATTATACTCAAAAGAATACCGCCTTTAGGTTTTTATGTGAAGCCAAAAGGCGGTTGTTTTAAATTTTAAAAACTGATCTTTGTCCTAAGGAGGGATCTCTAGGGCTCGTCTAATACGGTTACTCCTGCTGCATCCGCCTGTTGAGGAAAGCTGTCCAGGACTTCTCGGGAACGAACCTCCACGTATTGTCCGATCTCGTAGTTTTCCACATCGCTTACATTATACCAAACCGCAATCAGATCCCGGTCATCGGAGCTCTTGACACTTTTTTCCAACAGCTCTTCTTCGCTAAGTTCTCCGATATCCTCCCGGTCAATGTAACTGATGACAAAAATTCGTTCTTCGGTCATATCCACAATATAGCCTTCCTGAGATCGAAGGGTGGGGTCCAGACTGGAACCACAGGATGCGGTAATCAGCAGAATAAACATTATAATGGACAGTAATAATAGTCTTCGTCGGTTTAACATAAATAGTCTCCTTTCTTTCTTCATCAATTGTATACCCTTTTGACGAAGAGACTAAAGAAAATGTTTCAACGGGATTGGAAATGGCCTCGACTCTTAGTACCTCAAACTGAAATACTTAATTACGACGAAGGAAAATTTTGATACTGCAACATCTCTGTGGTATTATAGAAAAATAGATTAAAGCATATCTCTACATAAAACATTTATTAAGAGGCAGAAGGGGGATTTTATGAAAGATAACAATAAGGAAGTTAAATGGTTTTTGGGGGTTTTGACGGTGTTGCTGATTGCAGCAGTAATTGGAAGTGTTTATATAAGCCGCACAGGAGATGCTCTGGCAAAGAATGCAGCCATTGAAAATGCTTTTGAGGATGCAAAACGGGAAATGGCGGAAGAATACGATGCCGATCTTTCGGAGCTTATAGAGATTCGAGAGCTAATAGAAGTTACCAGTGAAAGGAACGAAATATCCTATGAAGTGATATTATCATGGCCGAGACTCTCTTCAATTTACGACCGATTGTATGAGGAAATGATTCTACAAGAGGTGTGGGAACAGGATTCCATAGAAGATGCCATAAATCAGATTTATAATGATGCATTGGAAAATTCAGAACGGGAGAGCATGGTTCTTCCCGAGGAAATTCGGATAGTAAAACAGGATAGAGGAACTTGGCAAACGGAAAATCCTGAAGATTTCTTTTTTGTAATTCCAAGAAATCCCACAGCTTACATTACGAAAGACATACAACGGATGACAGAGTTGATGGGTTTTACCGTCAATATGGATGAACTTCCCGAGGGATCTTTGGAAAAAGAGGTGGCGGGAGCCTTAGAAGAGGATGGTTTTTTTCATGAGTATGATTTTATTTATAACAAGAGTTCAGAGGGAAACATCTACCGACTAGACATGTCATTAAATAGTTTTCACAAAGACGAAGACTTAAATGATTTGACTATGGAGAAAGCCTACCGGGAATATCGGGGAGAGATCAATAACCGGGAGGATTTAAAAAATATAGTGCTTGGGAAAATTGAGGAGAGGGGAACGCGGAACGCGGCGGTTCATTCATTAGAACTTAAGGAATATCAGCGACCTACCGACGATAACTTTGGATATGAGCTTCGTTACCGCAGTGCTTATCCTGAAGACCTTATACTGGAATTTGTTGATAACGGAGGAGTTTTTCAAATCGACCGATTCAATCTAGAGCCTTTAAAGCGCTATTACTTAAGCATGCAGATTGATCACATAATGGAGAGGGAAGAGCCTCGCTGGATGAATGAGTTTAATGATAAAAATCCCTTAAGTCTTACGGTTCATTCCGATGAGATTGCTATTTTATTCTCGGAAAACGAGGAACTGAACTTTCAAACCTATGATTTTGAAACAGGAACCCTAAAGGATGAAGTGACTTTAATGGATGAGTATCCTGTGATTCTATTTTCAGAAATAGAAGAATACAGGGACTATCAGATTGATAAGTATGGGACCTATTATGTTATTACAGATAAATCCGTTGAGGAAAAAATCTGGATCGTGGAAAATGGAGGGGATGGGTTTAACGTTTACCCTAGCATAACTCCGGAGATGGAACCCGAATTTGCAACTTACAGCGAAGATATTTTATTGTATAACGAAATGGTTTTTACTGTCAAAACCCATGAGGAAGATGAAATGTATCAAAACTTCACCGTGAAAGTTGAAAATCATACCCAAAACTCCGGGGAAGAAGTGGTGTTTTTAGCAGAAAATATGAGCGGAGGACACTTTATAAGCCGAGAGCATGGCATAATGGTTGTGTATCCCGCTAGGACCATGTTTGAAGAAGGGGTTGCACCGGAAACATCCATTGGAATATACGACTTTCAGGAGGAAATCCTGAGAGAACTGGATCAAATTCCTGAAGCCTTACAGGGCGTCGTGATTGACCAGGTGGTGTCTATTGATGAGGAGCGATTATTGATTGTTACCGAGGAACGGGATCTATGGGAATTGCATTTAGAAGAAGGGTCTTTCCAGCTGTCAGGGTTAATGAAAGAACGGGAACCCACTTATGACATGGATGAAAATGAGGGTGTATACGAAAAGACTTTTCGGTTTTATCCAATGGAACAGGGCTATTATTTCTTAGAAACTCGCGAAGATTCCGGCGGGGACATTATGAAAGACAAAAGTATGATTGTAAGGGACCACGAGGGAACCCTGCATCCGGTTGTGGAAGTACTTCACTCCACAGAACAGGGTAGAATTTCACTTGCTTATTCCCTGGAGAATGATTTGTTTATCCTTATGGAAGAATCCCATGATCCGGAAACAAGACAAAATGAGTTAACCCTCCTGGGTATATCCTATGAGGTTTTGGATGAAACCGAGGAGTTGATCGAAGTGAGCTCTATTGAAGCATTTATTAGTGAAGGATATGCTTGGGAACTGGAAAACTTCAAAGAAACGCTGGAGACTGAGGCCGGGAATTACTTCACTATTTCAAGGGATAGTCTGTTTTACGGATCATTAATAGATTTACCGGGAGGAATGTACTATGATCGGGAAACCCGGGATCTGTTGATTGGAAATAATTTTGAAGGATTTTCCATGAACGGCTTTCTAAGACATTTTAATAATGTTGATAGTGAAACCGAAACCACTCCCTTATGGGGGTATGAGGATCTGTTTATTAACGGCGAATATGATAGTATTTACTACCAAGATGAACGAGGAATGTTAGTTTTTGATCTTGTTGACTTTGTCCCGGCATGGATTCGGGGAAGGGAGGAAGGAAATAATGGAGATTCATAAAACCAATATTGAGGGGTTTGAAATACGTTTTGCCACAAAAAAGGATGTGCCTCTAATTTTTGAATTCATCAAAGGATTAGCGGAGTATGAGAAGATGCTGGATGAAGTGGTGGCAACGGAAGAAGGGCTTGCAGAATCACTGTTTGATAAAAAACAGGCGGAAGTAATCATTGGGGAAGTGCAGGGAAAGCCTGTGGGATTTGCTCTGTTTTTCCATAACTATTCCACATTTTTAGGGAAAGCGAATCTTTATCTGGAAGACCTCTTCGTTAAACCGGAGTACCGAGGAAAGGGATACGGCAAAACCCTGTTATCCTTTTTAGGTAAAATCGCAGTAGATCGAGAATGCGGGCGATTGGATTGGTGGTGTCTTGATTGGAACACCACATCCATTGATTTTTATAAGGAGATGGGTGCAGTTCCTATGGATGAATGGACGGTGTACCGGGTAGAAGGGGAAAAGTTGAAACGTTTGGCTGAAATGTGTGATTGATGGCCGAACAGACTGCAGGCCGAGACTAAAAAAAGCAAGTTAAGCATAAAAACACCTCCGACCCAGAGATCATTTCTGTCTTGGAGGTGTTTTTATGTTCAATTTATGGTGATTTGCATTTATGATGGTTTCCATTTCTACCGCTAAGATTTTCTGGGACTCTAATTATACTGTGACTCTAATTTATCTGTAGGTTTAGAATGGTCCATAATTAATAAGAACGGAAATGGATACAAGAACCGCTCCGATTGCTGACCAAATGAGGAATAGGGGCAACATCCACCGTGCCCATACTTCCCAACGGATTCCGGCAATGGCCAATGCCGCCATGAAATAGCCGGAAGTCGGGGAGATTACATTGGTAAAACCGTCTCCGAATTGGAAGGCTAGTACCGCGCTTTGTCTGGTAATTCCCACCACATCTGCCATAGGGGCCATGATCGGCATGGAAACCGCCGCCTGTCCACTTCCGGAGGGAACAAAAATATTGATTAAGGTTTGCACAAAGAACATACCGATTCCACTAAGGACCGTAGGCAATCCTTCAACCAAATTAGCTAAGGAATAAATCGTAGTATCTAAAATATTACCGTCTTCCATTACCACCATGATGGTAGTGGCAAGTCCGATAATTAACGCACCATAAACCAGTTCCTGGGCTCCTTTAATAAACTCTTCCGCAATTTGGTTGGGTTTTAGACCCCCGGCAAGACCTGCGGTAATACCGATGATCAGGAATAGGGCGGTTAACTCGTTGATATAAAAACCCCAAAGTCCTACACCCAGGGCAAGGAATACGATTCCTACAATAAGAACTCCGAAGACCCGCTTGTGTTTGCCGGTCATTTCCTTTAATTCACTAAGATCCAGTTTATGCTGCCGTTTTTTGTCGTCTTCATAAGTCGGGCTGCTTTCCGGATTTTTCTGTACCTTGGCAGCATGGCGATAAACGTAAATAATCGTGACACCGAGTATAATCACATAGGTGATGACACGAAATGTAAATCCTGAGAAAAGAGGGAGTCCGGAAATTCCCTGGGCAATCCCGATGGTAAAGGGGTTGGCAAAGGCTCCGGCAAAACCTGCACCGGCGCCGAGAAGTACCATGGCGGTTCCGGTAATGGAGTCAAAGCCTAAGGCAAGAGCCAGAGCGATCATAATCGGATAGAAGGGGAGTACCTCTTCTGCAATTCCCAGTATGGCTCCCGCTAAGGAGAAAATAAACATCACAATTGGGATCAGAAGTTTTTCCTTTCCGGCCATGGCTTTTACCACGGTACCGATGCCCGCGTCAATGGTACCGGTGGATTGGATAATTCCAAAGGCACCGCCGATCATTAATACGAAAAAGATGATTAGTCCCGCCTGAACCATTCCTTTAGGAATGGATTCGAACAAACCGAAGGGAGTGACCGGGGTTTGGTCCACGTATTCAAAACTGTCAACCACGACAATGGTTCTACCGGTTTCCGGATCTTCGGTTCGATCAAATTCTCCTGCAGGAACAATATAAGTCATAATTACTGCAAAAACAATTACCATAAAAAGCAATACATAAGTATGAGGAATCTTTAATTTAGCCATATGCTACCTCCATATTCGTTTTTTTAAGTATCATTAAAATTCTTTACATACAAAGTGACTGAATCATTTCGAAGTAAATTTGTGTTGCCTGCCATATTTGCTCCGTACTGCAGAACTCATCATTGGAATGGGCTTGAGAAATGTCCCCCGGTCCTAAAACAATAGCTTCGGTACCGATGTTGTTGCTGAGTTGTGCGCCGTCACTCCATCCAGGGAAGGCTACAGGCTCACCTTTGACTTTAGTGATCTCCTCGGTAATTCGCAGGGCTTCTGTCACGAGGATGTGATCCGGGTCTATACTGTGAGGCATGTTGTAAAGCGCTGCGGTTTCTTCATCCATACGACGAATGGAATAGTCTCCACCCCTTTTTTCAATTACTGCTTTAGCAAGGTCTTCAATTTCCCCGTAAACCGATTTAACGGTTTCACTGGGAAGCCACCGGCGATCCATTTGAACGACGCATCGATCCGGGACGATATTGGGATCGTCGCCCCCTTTAATGACACCGGGATTAATGGTTCCTGCGCCCAGCAGGGGATAGGTTTTTTGGTCGATCTTGGGTTCCAATTCATTTTTCAGCCGGCTTAAGAATTCATTGGCCAGGTAAATGGCATTGATGCCTTCCTTAGGACGACTTCCGTGGGTTGCCCGCCCTTTAAAAGTAACCTCGATCCATTCCATCCCTTTGTGAGCGATGGCGGTTTCCAGATTGGTGGGCTCGCCGATAATTGCAAGCTTCGGTTTCATTATTCCGCTTCGAACAATCTGCTCTGTTCCTTTGCAGGCCTGTTCTTCATCAATGACTCCGGCAAAAACCACACCTTTTTTCAGTACATCTCCCTTTCGTTTGACCGCAATTATTGCAGATAGCATGGCAGCGATGGCCCCTTTCATATCCACGGAGCCTCGACCAAATAGTTTGCCGTCTTTAATAAAAGGCTTGAATGGGGGATAGTCCATGTTAAAGGCCGGCACGGTGTCGGTATGTCCGTTGAACATTAAATAGTGCTCATCCTCCTTACCGGATAGAAACCCGTAAACATTAGGCCTCAGAGGTTCCACCTCTTCCATTTCTGTGGGAATTCCTTCTTTTTCCAACAGTTCCTGAATAAAGCCTGCAATCTTTGATTCCTGTTTTGCAAAAGCCTTGTGACTTTCAATGGATACCAGCTTTTCAGCTAATTGAATCACTTCATCTTTAGTCATCCATTGTTCCATAATTTCTACACCTCCTTAACAGTTCGATAGGTTTAAGTATATCGACGCGTTCCTTGTAAAAAAATCACAATGGGCTTCACTGCGATGTTAATTCTGATTATACTGTATCCGTTGAAGTTTATCAACCTATTTTGTTAAATTTTCTGAAATATTACTTAACTCCAACCAATGCTTTGAATTAAAGGGAAATATCACCAGGATATAAAGGAAAGAATGGTTTCCGCAAGGGACGTGAGTTTGTACTTGTTAATGGAGTAATAGATCTCCTTACCGCTTTTTCTCGACGTCAAAATTCCCGCCCGCTTCATAATCTGCAGATGATGAGAGATGGTAGGACGTGAGACTTTGCAGTTTTTGGCAATTTCATTGACATTGATTTCACTATTCCCAATGATATACAGGATATCCACCCGGGTTTCATCGGACAAGGCTTTCATAACCTCAGTATCTATGGCATTTTCGTTAATTCCGGACATATCAACACCCCAATAATTTTATTATTATTATTATTAGTACGGACCTAGTTGTATAAGAATGGACAAAATAATAAGAAAAACCCCTGCAGCACACCAATAAAGAAATAAAGGAAACACCCATTTTGCCCATTTTTTCCAGTTGATTCTTCCAATGGCCAGAGCCGCCATAAAATAACCGGAAGTTGGACTGATAATATTGGAAAAACCGTCCCCGAACTGATAGGCAAGCACCACGGTTTGACGACTGAGATCCGTTAGATCTCCGATGGATTTCATAATGGGAATCACTGCGGCGGCTTGACCGCTTCCCGATGCAATAAAAATATTTATAAAGCTTTGGATGAAAAACATTCCCAGGCCGACTCCAATGGTCCCAAAGCCCTTAATACTTGTAGATAGGTAATAGATTAAGGAGTCTAAAATATCCCCGTTTTCCATAATGACGGATATTCCTCGGGCAAGGCCGATGATCAGGGCGCCGTATACGATGTTCGATGAACCCTTTACAAACTCCGAGGCGATCACTGAAGAATCCAGCTTCGCCACAACTCCTGATAGGATGCCCATGATAATAAAAACCGCAGCCATTCTCCCGGAAGAATACTCCCAAAAGGAGATGATGTAGATTAAAAACCCCATGGATATTACCATAACCAGCAGTACTCGGACATGTTCCTTTTGAAGTTTCGGTATGTTATCAAAATTCAGCTGTTTATTTCGATATTGATCCCCTTCATAAGTGAGGCTGGAGCTTGGATGGAGCTCAATGCGTTTGACATAGCGTAACACGTAATAGATCGTAGGAAGTAATAGAAGGAGATAGGCCAGAATTCGAAATTGATATCCGGAAAACAGGGGCAGTTCCGCTAAAATTTGTGCAACCCCGGTGGTAAAGGGATTAAAGATCCCTGCCGCAAAGCCGGCGCCGGTGCCCAGTAGAATCATGGCAACCCCTGTGAAAGCATCGTAACCCAGAGCAATAGCCACGGAAATGAAAATAGGATAGAGGGGCAGTGCCTCCTCGGCGGTTCCGAAAAAGGTTCCGAATAAGGAGAAAATGATCATAATCAAAATGATTAATATTTTTCCCCGTCGTTGATTCAGCCTTGCAATATGTCCTAGGAAGATGGTCAGCGCTCCGGTTTTATGAATGACTCCGAAGGCTCCTCCTACAATCAATACAAAAAAGATGACGTCTGCGGCGTCCAGCATGCCCTCCAAAATCCCAGTAAACATTCTAAAGGGGGTCACGGGGTTGCGGTCCATAGGTTGGAAGGATTCGGCAACCACATAGGTAATTCCGGTTTCTGTATCCACAGCCCGTTCAAAATTGCCGGCGGGTAAAATATATGTAAGCAGGGTCACAAAAATGATGACATAGAAGATTAACACATAGGAGTGTGGAAATCGGATTTTTTTCAAATACAGAACCTCCCAATAGCTTTGACGTAGCTGAAAAACCGTTGATAAAAAGTATTATATCATAAGTTTGGAATTCAAGGAAAAGGAACCGGATAAAATATTGTGAATAGAACCATAACAATAGCGATTAACTGGAATGTAATAATTTTAGGAAGAAGATATCACTTGGTACGAAAGCCTCATTCCGAGAACCCCATAATTCCAATTGCATAAGTTGGAAATCTGTTTTATAATTTAAAAGAAGCGTAAAGCTTCTGAGGAGGGGTATCGTGAATATTTTCAGTGAGAAAATCAAGGAAGTATTCTTTGCCATACTTCCCATTACATTAATTGTCATTATTCTACGACTGACCATTGTCCCGATAGATAATCATCTGGTGGGAAATTTTTTGGTGGGTTCAGTGTTTATATTATTCGGACTGACCCTGTTTTTAATTGGCGTGGATCTTGGAATTGCTCCTTTAGGTTCCTTGCTCAGCTCCGTGATTACAAAGAAAAATAAGTTGTGGCTGGTGATTGTTGCCGCATTTACTTTGGGGTTCATTATATCCATTGCAGAGCCGGGACTGTTGATTCTCGGCAATCAAATCGATGCCCTAACCGCCGGGATCATTTCCAGTTTCACAATTCTAACCGTGGTTTCCTTGGGCATCGGTATTTTTATGATTTTAGGATTTTTTCGACTCATTTATAATATTCCCCTGCATATTATTCTCCTGGGATCCTACGGGGTGATATTCCTGTTGGGTATTTTTACGTCTCCCGAGTTCTTAGCCATCGCCTTTGATAGTTCCGGGTCCACCACCGGAGTGTTAGCGGTTCCTTTTATACTTTCTTTATCTCTCGGAATTACTGCCATGAAAAAGGATAGTAAAGCTTCGGAAAAAGACAGTTTTGGACTGGTTGCCATCGTCTCCGTGGGGGCGGTGATTTCCGTAATGATACTGAGTCTTTTTACGGAGGTACAGGAGTTTTCGGAAGTGGAAACCGTACAGATCCCTATGGAAAGTTCCGTAATCGGAGCTTTTTTGAATGCCATCCCCGGAGCATTCTTAGAAAGTCTGTTCGTCTTTGTACCCTTGGTTGCCATCTTTATGCTGGTTCGTTTTAGCTGGCCCATTAAAAAAGATGCCCTGCGAAGAATGACTTTTGGTTTTATCTACGCGATGATCGGTTTAAGTTTATTTTTAGTCGGTGTGAATACAGGATTCATGGCGGTAGGAAGCGAAATTGGGGCATATCTTGTGGGACTGGATACGTACTTTTATCTAATTATGGTCGGCTTTATCCTCGGGGTGGCAACGATTTTAGCGGAACCTGCGGTCTACGTTTTGACCCATCAAATCGAGGACGTAACCTCCGGGTATGTAAAGAAAAATATTGTGCTTGGTGCACTGGCCCTTGGGGTGGGTTTGGCCATTTCCCTTTCTCTCTTACGAATAGTAGTCCCGGGAATTCAGCTGTGGCATTACTTATTAACCGGCTACCTCTTTGCGATGATACTGACTTTTATCACACCAAAACTGTTTGTGGGAATCGCCTTTGATGCCGGGGGTGTGGCCACAGGGCCTATGACGGCTACCTTTATCCTGGCATTTATTAACGGGGCGGCCTACAACCATCCCACCGCCGATGTGCTTGTGGACGGTTTCGGCATGATTGCCATGGTGGCATTAATGCCCATTATCACCTTGCAGATTCTGGGTACGTTCTTTAAATTAAAAACCGTAAAGAAGGGGGTGGACGCTAATGGCAAAGCATAAAATAGCAAAGAAGGATAAAAGCATAAAAAAGCATCAAGGGGTTAAGGATACCCAAGAGACCAAGGCTACTAAGGATAGGATAAATCCTGAAGAATCAAAGAGTACAATAGAAAATGAAATATATAAACTCCATCTGGTGATTGTTCATCATGGTTTAGGAACAAAAGTGATGCACTTGGCAAAGGCGTGCGGTATTCCCGGAGGAACGGTGATTCTTGGAAAGGGTACCGCCCAAAATCGGATTCTGAAATTTTTAGCCTTAGCGGATTACCGAAAGGAAATTGTGCTGGTCTTGGGAAAGGCCGATCACGGAAAAGCCTTTTTGGAAAAGGTTACTGAAAAACTGAAATTTAATAAACCAAATAGCGGGATTGCTTTTTCCATACCCGTCAATCAAATTATCGGATCTAAGTACGGTTCTAATGTCAGACC
>SKRE01000108.1 GCA_007118655.1 Clostridiales bacterium
AATTGTAGAGTTATACTCTAAGTAGAATTTCTAACAATACAATTGCCCTCAGAAGGATTAAGACAAGAAAATAAGGGAGGGTTTCATTATGATAGAAATGGAAAAGCCCAAGGTTGAACTGATTGAAACGAATGAAGACAATACCTATGGGAAGTTTGTGGCAGAACCTTTGGAAAGAGGTTATGGTATTACACTGGGAAATGCGTTAAGGAGAATTATGCTTTCTTCCCTTCCCGGTGCAGCGGTAACATCGATTAAAATCGAAGGAATTCTCCACGAATTCTCCACGATCCCCGGGATGAAAGAAGATATAACGGAGATTGTACTAAACTTAAAAGAGCTTTCAATTAAACTACACACCGATGAAACCAAGACCATTCGTATTGAAAAAGAAGGCGAAGGTGTGATTACAGCAGGCGATATAATTGCGGACTCTGATGTTGAGATACTCAACCCGGATATGCATATCGCTACCCTGGATCATGATTCGAGATTCTTCATGGAGATCAATGTATCCAAGGGAAGAGGCTATGTTCCTGCAGAAAACAACAAATCCGACGAATTGGCCATTGGTGTAATTCCCGTGGACTCCATTTTCACTCCGGTCAAAAATGTAAGTTATTTTGTTGAAAACACTCGAGTTGGTCAGGTAACCGATTTTGATAAATTGATCATCGAAATGGACACCGACGGCAGTATCAACCCGGAAGAGGCAATTTCCTTAGCAGCTAAAGTAATGAATGAACACTTGAATCTATTTATCTCTTTAACGAATCATACGGATGAAGTAGAAATCATGGTTCAAAAGGAAGAAGATGAAAAGGAAAAAGTTCTGGAGATGACAATTGAGGAAATGGACCTTTCCGTTCGTTCATACAATTGTTTAAAACGAGCTAACATCAATACGGTAGAAGAACTTACCAATAAGACTGAAGAGGAAATGATGAAGGTACGAAATCTAGGAAAAAAATCTTTAGTAGAAGTACAAAAGAAGCTTGAAGATTTAGGTCTTGGACTAAGACCTACTGACGAGTAGATCAGTAGCAAGGAGGGATGAACATGACTAATAGAAAGCTAGGCCGTGAAAGTGCCCATAGAAATTTAATGCTGAGAAATATGGCCACAGATCTTTTAAGACACGGAAGAATTGAAACAACCATTGCAAAAGCAAAAGAAGCGAGAAGAGTTACGGAAAAAATGATCACACTAGGTAAACGGGATGACCTGCATGCCAAGCGTCAAGCATTGGCATATTTAACCGACGAGACCGTAGTAAAGCAATTGTTTGATGAAATCGGACCCAAATACGCTGAAAGAAATGGCGGGTACACACGAATTATGAAAAAAGGTCCAAGACGAGGCGATAATAGCGAAATGGCCATCATTGAATTAGTATAAAGAAAACCTTGGGGATTAAGCATGGACTTAATCCCTTTTTTTTATAAAGAATTAATCATAAAAAAGACTACAATCATGGCAAAAAACCGTGATTTACGATATAATGAATCTGGAAAGTTCATAGAAAAGAAGGGATTATTTATGGAGAAAATGATAAAAGTGCAAGGAGTAACATTTCTATATGAAAGCAATGATCAGGGCGATGTGGTTGAAGCGCTGAAAGATATTAACATAAACGTAGAAAAAGGCGAATTTGTAACGATCATCGGCCATAACGGTTCCGGTAAATCCACTTTAGCCAAGCATATTAATGCCTTGCTAAAGCCCAGTGAAGGGGATGTATGGGTTAAAGGAATGAACACAAAGGAAGATGAAGAGATTTGGAATATTCGCCAAACTGCGGGAATGGTGTTTCAAAATCCTGATAACCAGATTGTTGCCACAATCGTGGAAGAAGACGTGGCTTTCGGGCCGGAAAATTTAGGAATTCCCTCAGCGGAGATAAGAGTGCGTGTGGAAGAATCTTTAAAAACTGTGGGAATGCTGGAGTTTAGAGATAAAGGGCCCCATTTGCTTTCCGGCGGACAAAAACAACGGATTGCTATTGCTGGGGTTATTGCAATGAAACCGGATTGTATTGTTCTCGACGAACCCACAGCTATGCTGGACCCCTCCGGCCGTAAAGATGTGATTGATACCATAAAAAAGCTCAATCGGGATGAAAACATTACTGTGGTAAACATTACTCATTTCATGGAAGAAGCCGTGACCGCCGACCGGGTTATTGTGATGGAGGACGGAGATATCGTCTTGGAAGGAACTCCTCGGGAGGTTTTCTCTCAGGTAGCAAAGCTAAAAGCCTTAGGGCTGGATGTCCCGCAAGTTACGGACCTGGCCTTTGAACTTCGTAAAGAAGGCATTGAGTTGCCGGAAGATATATTAACAGTAGATGAGATGGTGATGCAATTATGTCAATTAAAATAGAAAATCTAACCTATATATATAATCCGAAGAGCCCTTTTGAAACCAAGGCCCTGGAAGGTATCAATATTGAAATTGCCGATGGGGAGTTCATCGGCCTGATCGGTCATACCGGGTCCGGAAAATCCACATTAATACAACACTTAAACGGATTAATAAAACCCACTTCAGGAAAAATCACCGTGGGAGATCTGGTAATAACCGGAGAAAAAGTAAAGCTGGCGGATCTTAGGAAAAAAGTAGGCTTGGTTTTCCAATATCCGGAGCATCAACTATTTGAAGAGACCGTATACAAGGATATCGCCTTCGGACCGAAGAACCTTAATTTATCGGAATCGGAAATTGATGAACGGGTACGGGAATCTATGGAGTTGGTCAAACTTGACTTTGAAACATTAAAAGAGCGTTCCCCTTTCGAACTTAGCGGCGGTCAGCGAAGACGGGTGGCAATTGCGGGAGTATTAGCGATGAAACCGGATATCTTAATTCTTGATGAGCCTACCGCAGGACTTGATCCAAAGGGACGGGATGAAATACTTGATCAAATCAAATTTTTGCATCAAAAATATAAAAATACGGTAATATTGGTCTCTCATAGTATGGAGGACATTGCAAAGTTGGTGGACCGGATCATTGTAATGCATGGCGGGAAAATTGAATTGCATGGTGCTCCCCGAGAGGTGTTTAAACAATCCAAAAGGTTGGAATCCATAGGACTGGGGATCCCTCAAATTACTCATCTAATGGAAAAACTAAAAAAAGTGGATGGGAATATTACAGAAGAGGTATTAACCGTGGATGAGGCAAAAATCGAAATTTTACGATGGATAAGGAGTAATAAAGATGCTTAAAGATATTACAATTGGACAACATTATCCTACGGGATCCGCCATTCATAAAATGGATCCCCGAATCAAAATTATCATTACATTTATTTATATTGTATCCCTTTTTGTGGTGAATAATTTTATTGGGTACATTTATGTAATAGCCTTTCTTCTTTCAGCCATATTAATATCCAAAGTACCCTTAACTTATATCTTAAAAGGGTTAAAACCCCTAATGATTTTAATCGGAATTACCTTTATGATCAACATATTTATGACTGCGGGTGAGGTGGTTTTTCGCATCGGTCCCTTTACCATTACGGAAGAAGGCCTGTATCAAGCATTTTTTATGGCCCTGCGGTTGGTTTTTCTGGTTATGGGTACATCGCTGCTTACATTGACGACTTCTCCCATTGCTTTGACCGACGGAATCGAACATATTCTAAATCCCTTTAAACGCATTGGTGTTCCGGCCCATGAACTGGCCATGATGATGACCATTGCCTTGCGATTTATTCCTACATTGCTGGAGGAAACCGATAAAATCATGAAAGCCCAAATTGCAAGAGGGGCAGATTTCGAGAGCGGAAACTTGATTTCCAGAGCCAAGGGTCTGGTTCCCTTACTGGTTCCTTTATTTATCAGCTCTTTTAGAAGAGCCGATGAACTGGCTATGGCGATGGAAGCCCGTTGCTATCGGGGAGGCGAAAATCGAACCCGGATGAAAGAGTTGAAAACCCAAGGGAAAGATTATTTTGCGCTTTCCATCGGAACGTTATTGATTGTATTACTGATTGTTAATCGAATATGGTTTTAGAGGATGAGTTTATGCGTAATATTTTACTAACTATAGGATATGATGGTACCAATTACTCAGGTTGGCAGATTCAACCGAATGGGATAACCATCGAAGAAAAACTTCAGAGGGCTTTTCAAAGGATGGACGGCAGTATCGTTAAGATTATCGGCTCAGGGAGAACCGATGCCCGGGTTCACGCTATCGGTCAAAGAGCCAATGTAGTGCTGGATAGTTCTGTGCCCACGGATCGGATTCCCTATGCCCTAAATGCCAACTTGCCCGCGGATATTGTGGTAAAGAGTGCAAAGGAAGTGCCTTTGGATTTTCATGCCCGCTATGATGCACTTGGGAAAACCTACAGATATCGATTGCATACAGGGAAATTCAGAGATCCCATAGGACGAAATTATCATTATCATATATCCGATGAATTGGACATGTGGAAATTAAAAGAAGCCCTGGAAACTTTTCAAGGAACTCATGATTTTAAAGGTTTTATGGCAGCGGGAAGCAGTGTTAAAACCACGGTTAGAACGATCGAGGCCATAGACGTGCAGTCCATTGACCGAAACACCGTGGATATTTATATTTCTGCCAACGGTTTTTTGTATAATATGGTAAGAATCATCATCGGTTCCATTGTTGATGCGGCAAAGGGCAAGATTACAATCAAACAGTTGGAAGAGGCTCTGAAACATCAAAAGCGAAAGCTGGCCGGTCACACAGCACCTCCTCAAGGTCTGTTTTTAGAAGAGGTACGATACTTAATAAATGATTAAAGGAAAAAAAGAAAATCCTTGACACATCGGGATATTTGTATTAGAATAGTTTAGTGTATGACTTAGATGAAGAGATCCATTAGCCCCGGATCTTCATATATATGATCGTATATATCAGATCAATAGAATTAAAATGTAATGAAAGATCAATAAGGAGGGAAAATGATGAAAACTTATATGGCAAAGCCAAATGAAGTAGAGAGAAAATGGTTTGTTGTAGATGCTGAAGGTAAAACCTTAGGTAGATTAAGCTCTGAGATCGCAAAAATCTTAAGAGGTAAACATAAACCGGAATTTACTCCCCACGTGGACACAGGAGATTTTGTAATCGTAATTAATGCCCAGAAAATTGAAGTAACCGGAAAAAAATTAGACAATGAGTTTTACCGATACCATACAGGACATCCCGGCGGATTGAAAGAAATCAGCTACCGAAGAATGCGGGATGAAAAACCGGAACTGTTCATTTATAATGCAGTTAAAGGAATGCTTCCTAAGAATCGACTGGGAAGTCAAATCGTTAAAAAATTAAAGGTATATGCTGGCCCGGAGCATGATCATGATGCACAAAAGCCAGAATCCTTAGAACTATAAAATCGAAGGGAGGATTTTAATAATGGAAAAACTTTCTATTCAAGGTACAGGAAGACGAAAAAGTTCAATTGCCCGGGTACGTTTAGTCCCCGGTAATGGAAATGTTACAATAAATAAAAAAGATTTATCCGAGTATCTAAGCTACGAAACTTTAAGAAATGAAGTAAAGCGACCCCTGGATATTACGGATACTTTAAGCAAATATGATGTTATTGCCACTGTAACCGGTGGAGGATTTACCGGTCAAGCAGGTGCATTACGACACGGAATTGCTAGAGCGCTTCTGAAATCTGATGAAGAACTCCGAGGAACCTTAAAAAGAGCAGGATTTTTAACGCGAGATTCTAGAATGAAAGAACGAAAGAAGTACGGTCTTAAAAAAGCAAGACGTGCTCCTCAGTTCTCAAAAAGATAATTTCAAAAACATTAACCCCTGGAACTTTCGAGTTTTGGGGGTTTTTCTCTAGGAAAAGAAATGAGTTTCTCCGGATTTCTAAAAAAAGAAAGGAAGCAGATAAATGAAGGATCATAAAAAAGGCATTGTTCTTATGATATTAGCCTCCCTGTGCTTTGCCTTAATGGCATCTGCAGTAAAATACACAGGAGAACTGCCCACGATGCAGAAAGTTTTTTTTCGAAACCTAGTAGGCATGATCATTTCTGGGTATATTATCTATAGGAATGGTGGCAGTTTTAAGGGGCGTAACCGCGGGGGACTTATTTTCCGTTGTCTCTTCGGACTCACCGGTGTCTTTTTATATTTTTACGCTCTGGGAGAAATACCCTTATCCGATGCCGTGGTACTGAATCAAATGAGCCCCTTTTTTGTGGTAATTCTCTCTGCCTGGTTTTTGAAAGAACCCGTAAAAAAGCTTCAGATACCGGCTATCGTTTTAGCGATGCTAGGAGTGATCTTTATTATTAGACCGGAGTTTAATGCTACGATAGTGCCCTCAGTAATTGCCCTGTTATCGGCTTTTTTTGCAGCAGCAGCCTATACGACGATACGGCATCTACGGTTGACGGATAAGCCCCAAATTATTATTTTTTATTTCACGGCTTTTTCGGTTCTGGTTGCGATTCCTTTCATGCTATTCGGGCAGTTTCAGTGGCCGACGCATTTGCAATTTGTGGGTCTGTTGGGTGTAGGAGTATTTGCAACTGCAGCGCAGTTTTTAATGACCTATGCCTATCGCTACGCCCGGGCGGGCGATCTGTCGATTTACTCCTACGGTAAAACCGTGTTCTCGACGTTAATCGGAGCGGTGATTTGGTTGGAGATTCCGGATCAATACAGTATTGTAGGGATACTCTTTATTCTTGCAGGTGCCTATACAAATTACTATTCAACTAAAAAAAAGGTGGGATAGCCCATGAATGAATCCAGAGAAGTTTTCTTAATGACCCTGGGAGAAGATATGCAGGTGGAAATTGTTGAAGAAGAGCTGAAAAGTGCAGGGATTCCTTTATTGAAGAAACATCGTCAAGGAGGGGACTATTTAAGCATTTATATGGGCAACTCCATGTTCGGTGTAGATCTTTATGTATCGGAGGATAACTACGACATTGCCCGGGAAATCATCCATGACCTTGGAATCACAGATATTGAAGGTAAACAGGTAACGGAAACGGATCACAGAAAAAACCTGGGATCCAAAAAGCAAAACAAAGTTCAAATAAGGATTTTCAAAGTGGGGATTTTTCTCATTTTTCTATTATGGTTGATATTATGGTGGAGAGCCGCGGTTTAGGAAAGGATAATCAAGTGATGAAATATACTGGTGAAAGAGTGATACCGGAATTTATGAAAGCCGAAAACGGGATGCTGTTAGAGCACATGGAACGATACAATTTTGCAAAAGATTATGTTTTTGGAAGAGTTTTAGATATTGCCTGTGGAGTTGGTTATGGAGCGGATATCTTGCTGGAGGAAATATACGATGAAAAAATAGACAAGTATCTTGGGATAGATCTTTGTAAAGAGACCATTGCTTATGCCCGGGAAATGTACGGCTTTCGTAAAACTCAATTTGAACAAGGGGACGCCTTGGACCAAAACCTTGCAGATCAATACGGAAAATTCAATACCATATTGTCCTTTGAGACAATCGAACATATTGAAGAAGATGGAAAATACGTACAAAATCTTAAGCGGTTGTTGGATAAAAAGGGGAGGCTAATCATATCCACCCCCTTTGGGAAAGGACGGAATGTTCCCTGTGCCTCCCCTTTTCATGTCCGTCAGTATCGGCAGGAGGAATTTGTGGACTTACTGGAGGACTGCGGCTTTGAAGTGGAGCTTTTTTTCCAAAAAGGCACAAAAATTGAGAAGCGGAAAAGGGGAGAGAAGTATTTTTTAATGGTGGCCCTCTGTAGAATTAAAGGTGAATAAAGCGGTTTGTTTGGGGCAGCCTCGGTTTCCGGTGAAATCTTAGCTGTTTGCTCCTGTACCGTACTGCCTTTATTTGCTGGGATTTAATAGGAAGGGAGCAGGGCTTGGTCCCGCCATTGATTTTTTATACTCGGGACCGGCTATGAATATTATGGCAATCTCTTATAACCCCAGAAGCCATACAATTAAGGCTTATAAAATCGGTACTGCGTGAGAAATGAAGATAAGAATTTTAAAAAAATAGGAAAATTAAAAACAAGAGCATGGGTTAAGTCCGGCTCTTGTTTTTCTAGAAAGTTGAATTTCCTATAGAATTATCTATTAAACTTACAGGTGGAGATACTTGGGTCTTTATCGATTGCAGCCATTTTGTCAGCGAAATTTTGGAAAAGAGAAAGATCTTCTAAGGGTGCATCTAAAAAGTTATTGAAAGCAAAAAGCAAAGTATTAATATTATTTCTGCTTAAGGAATAAATGGTTCGCTGACCCTGTTTTTCCATTTCAACGATTTCTGCCTGCTTTAGTATTTTTAAATGCTGGGAAATTCTAGGCTGACTCATTTCTAAAATGCTTTCTAATTCGCACACATACATACTTTTAACAGAAAGCAGTTTCACAATTTTGATGCGGGAAAGCTCTCCTAAGGCTTTAAACATTATATCATATTCCATGGGTTATCCTCCTTTGAAAACTATACTGATATCTATTATATCAAATAAACCACCGGAAACCTATATGAAGGATATAATATAAGAAACAAATGAAGTTTTCCCGGTTATTTGTTAATTTAATGGAGGAAGGCACCGGGATTTCCTTTAGTTGACAAAGCACACTGTAGAAAGTACAATAAATGAATAGTAAATGCGAATAATATGCAATACCAGCTCGTTTTCATAACGAACTGTTTGTATAGTATTTGTGGACATTTTTGAAACAATAAGATGACCAGTGGAATTAGGAGAGGTTATTATGCATTTAGCAGAAATAGATCGTATTTCGAATAATACTTACAGTTACTTTCATAGAGCCCGGGTAGCCAGTAAGTTGTTTTTTACAGTTTTAATGGTGGCGGCGTTTATTATGAGCGACACCATAGTGAAAGGATTGGGACTTTTAGGGGTGGTTTTGCTTTCTTTCTGGATTGGAAAAGTACCGATACGAATTGTTTTGCAGTTGGCTTTATACCCTGCATTTTTCAGTTTTATTTTCGCATTATTGGAGATGGGAAATTCCATTGGAGGAGGACTTATGATTATCCTTCGGGCCGTGGGCGCGGGCATGACCATGGCTCTGTTAATAACCACAACCCCCTATACGGATCTGTTTTCTTTTCTTTCCCTTTGGATGCCCACATTGCTGGTGGATGTTTTTATGTTTACTTACCGAGGGGTTTTTATTCTTATTGAAAAGACCACAAATCTGATGAAAAGCATGCGACTTCGAGGAGGATACCATTCTTTCAATATTTTTAAGAATACCAAGAATATTGTAGGGACCATCGGGGTGATCATTATAACTTCCTTTGACATGAGTGAACGGATGTACAGAATATATTCCTTAAGAGGATACCGTGGCGGGATTAAATCTGATGTGGAGTTATGGCCGCTTAGAATAGAAGATGTCCTCATAATGCTTGTAGCCATAGGTGCAATGATAGGAGTGAATATAAGATGAATAAAGTAGTTCACGTGAATTGTTTGAAACATATTTATCCCGACCATACAGAAGTGGATCTGTGCGGATTGGATTTTGTAGTAAACGAGGGTGAAAAAGTTGTAATACTGGCTTCAAACGGTGCCGGTAAAACCACCCTGTTGAATCATATTTTAGGATTTCTTACCCCTTTAGAAGGAACCGTTGAAGTCTTGGGAATGTCGCCGAAGAAAGATTTTGCCAAACTTCGAAAAAAACTGGGAGTTGTTTTTCAAAATGTAGATGAACAGATCATCGGTCCCCGGGTATACGATGATATTGGCTTTACACCGAGAAATGACGGAAGGAATAAAGAAGAGGTAGACGAAATGATAAAAGAAGTGGCTGAAGCTTTTGGCATCAGCGCTTTGTTGCAAAAAATCCCTCACTATTTGAGCGGAGGCCAAAAGAAAAAAGTAGCATTGGCAGGAGCCATGGTGATGAATCCGGAAATTCTAATTCTGGATGAGCCTTTTGAATCCTTGGATCCGAAATCAAAAACGGAAATGGTAAAACACCTTAACCACATTAATGAGATACACAACACTACCATGATTATAACTACTCATGATATTAACCTGGTTCCGGAAATCGCCGATGTAATCTATGTAATAGACCAAGGACATGTAGTAGCAAAGGGTGACTATAAGGAAGTGTTTAACAACTATGAAGCGATTGTTAAGGCGGATCTGGAAGTCCCTATACTGATTGAACTGTTTTTAAAGCTGAAAGCCCAAGGGTATGATTTGGAGTCGCCAAGGAATTTGCTGGATGCTGAAAAGCAACTGAGCAGTATTTTAAAAGAATTGAAAAAACATAGCAAGGATTAATGAGAACCAGAAAACCCCCAAACTGAAATTTGGGGGTTTTCTGCTTTCACTGCTTTTATTTGGGTTGAAAAGTATTCCAGTGTATGACATCCTCTAGTGCCCGTTTATCAGCTGGAGGATTATCGTTGCTATAACCTAAGGAAACTACGGAGATCAGCTCGAACCCTTCAGGAATTTCAAATTCTTTTTTTATATCACTTTGCATCGTATACAGATCTGGAATTGGTGTGCAGGGAATACCTTCACACATAGGGATATCTTCATTTTCGTAATAAGGACCTTGGTAGCCGGCAATCCAACAGGACTTTATATCGTGAAAGCGTGCCGACACTAAAATGTTTTGTGTGGCGGCGGAGCCGTCTTCCAGAAAATATTCCGTGTTTTTATGACAAAATACCATAATGCCCGCAGCCGCATCCTTAATAAAGTCTCCTTGAGGAATGATATCGGAAAGTTTACGTAGAAGATCTTTATCTGTGACAACGATAAACTCCCAAGGCTGAATATTTCTAGCGGTGGGCGCCATCCTGGCACAATCAACAATACTCTTTAATACATCCTCGGGGATCGGTTCTTTCAAGTAATTTCGTACGCTTCGAATATCTTTGATGGTTTCCAGACATTTTTCTAAATTTTTCTCACTCATGGAATCTCCTCCTGTGTATAGTGATCTATTAATAATTGAATAGTACTTGTAAGACTGAAAAGAATTTTAGACTTCCAACATCTTATTAAGATCCCCCTTTGCTTCTAAGGCCATCAGTTCATCACAACCGCCGATAAACTCATCTTCAATAAAAATCTGGGGCACTGTGTCGCAGTTAGTTTTATGGGATAGATTCATCATACGCTCTTCATCTTCCGTGACATCGATAATTTCAAATTCAATATTTTTATCCTTAAAAAGTTGAATAGCTCTTTCACAAAAGGGACAATAACTTTTGGAATAAATTTTGACTTTTTTCATTCGATCCTCCTCCTTCACATCTATTGTAAAGAATATTTTTAGATAATCTATTCTTACCCATCTTATATGGGGTTTTAATCATGAAAATGAAAAAGAGGCAAAAACATATGAAAATACTTTGAAAATTTATATCAACTAATAAAAATTATTGTTTAAATAAATCTTCCTGTGGTATATAATAGTACGTGTGAAATAAACATAAAAAAATACAACAGGAGGTAATTAATTATGCCGGAGAGAATGATAGGGAAAAAAGCACCGGATTTTACAATGAAAACCGTAGACGGAAGTGGAGAGAATTTCAGTGAAGTCTCCTTAGAGGATTATGAAGGAAAGTGGTTGGTTCTGTTTTTCTATCCTTTGGATTTTACGTTTGTATGCCCAACGGAAATTAAAGGCTTTAACAAAAATATAGAGGACTTCAAAAAAGAGGAAGCGGAAATCTTAGGCGCAAGCACGGATAGTGAACATTCCCATAAGGCTTGGATTAATCAAGCGGAAGAACATGGAGGGTTAGGTGCACTGAACTTTCCCCTGGCTTCTGATATGACCCAAAAAGTTGCCCGGGATTATGGAATATTAGTAGAAGAAGATGGAATCGCCCTAAGAGGACTTTTTATAATAGATCCGCAAGGGATATTACGGTATTCCGTAGTACATGATTTGAACGTCGGACGCAGTGTGGATGAAACCTTACGAGTATTAAAAGCTCTTAAATCCGGAGGGCTTTGCCCCATTGATTGGGATGAAGGGGATCAGCACCTGTAAAAGGCCAACCCTTTGATTAGGAGCACCGTGACTGTCTTAAATTCGTAGGAAGGACTTTGGAAAATGGAGTGAAGTTTTTTTGCGGAAACATTATATAATCAGATATTAAATGAAAAACGGAAAAGGATCTCAGACAGAGAAACTTTTCCGTTCTTTTGTACCCTGAAAATATTTTCTATAATCATGGGATATTGATGAAAAGAGGGGTGACCTCTATCGAAGGCTGTATTTATTGGTTAAAATCCGTCCCCATTCTTCGGCGGAAGCCAAAGCTTCGGGATTGTCCACAACCTTAACCCGGTCCACATTGCCGACAAATAAATTGCCCAGGTATTCGGTGTTAATAGCACGGAAGAACAGGTCCATGACCGGTAAAGTGCCTTTGAAAAGTTCGGGATCATCCTTCATATCTACCCCTGCGGTGGAAATAAACAACCCTATTCGTTTTCGGTTGCGGTCGATCATAGGATCCTTTAGTGCATACTTGCTGGAGAAAATAGCCTGGCATCGATCAATGATGGCTTTGGCCTGTGCGCTCACGGAGTTAAAATATAAGGGTGAAGAAAATAAAATGATGTCGGAATCGTTAAATGCTTTGTATAGATGGGTCATGTCATCTTGAAAAACACAACCCTTTATTCGGGTGCAACGATCACAAGCAACACAGGGAGAGACCTTCAGGTTTTGAACGGAAACGAAATCTACTTCAATAGACTCATCCGTAGAGATATGATTTTCTATACTTTCAATAACTTTTTTTGATAGGGTTTCACTATTGCGTTTGCGTATGGGACTGCCCAGAATAGCTAATACTTTCACTGAAACACTTCCTTTCGAGTTTTGGATACCATGAAGTTCATCTTAAACGTTACATAAGAGTATCAATAGTATACAACAGATTTCTTCAATCAGAAAGTCTAAATGGAAAAATCATTGAAATTACCTTATAGGGAATTTACAGAGGGTGCTGTAGAAGATATAATGTATGATGAGAAGTTGTAATAGGAGTTTAATTTTACATGGTGACAAAGTCACTATGGGACCAAGAGGTGAAGTTGATGAAAAACAAAAGAGCAAAGGCTAATATTTTAATTTTATTAACCGTATTTTTCTGGGGAATCTCCGCAACAAATACGAAAATCGTATTAGAGGAAGTGCCTCCGGGAACCCTTGCTTTTATAAGATTCAGTCTGGCATCCCTATTACTGTGGGGAATTAATCGGAGGGTGAATCCTAAAATGGGCTTGGCAAAAAAAGACCGAAAAAGGATGATGTTTTGCGGAGCCGCAGGAATTTCCCTGTATTTTATTCTGGAAACCTACGGGATCAGCTTGATCAGCGCCGCAAACGCAACAATCTTACTCGCTTCGATCCCTATTTTTACCTTGTTGGGAGAAAGAGTGTTCTTAAAAAGAAGGATTAAAAAAGCGGAAACCCTGGGTGCGGTAGTCACCTTAGCCGGCGTAGGTCTTGTAATTGGGAATTCTTTCAATGTCAGCGGCGGTTACCGGGAACTGATCGGAAGCATGCTTCTTATTGGAGCGGCATTGAGCTGGGTGGTATTCTCTCTAGCGAACAAAACCTTAGAGCATAAATATTCTATATTGTTTAACTCTACTTATCAAAGTATTTTCGGCAGTTTGTTTTTACTTCCCGTAGCGTTGATGGAGTATCAAAGCTGGGGACCTATTTCCATGGTTTCATGGGGGAATATATTGTATTTGACCCTATTCTGTTCCGCACTTTGTACCTTTATGTACCTTTCCGCCTTAAAAGAGTTGGGAGCTACGATTACGAATGTGTATATTAATCTTATGCCCTTTGTAGGGGTGCTGGCAGCTTTTATGGTACTGAAAGAAACCCTTTATCCCTTGCAAATTCTGGGCGGGATTATTATTGTAATCGGAATTTCCCTAGCAAACCTAAAACCGGATTGGGAGAAAGTAAGGCTGCGGAATAAAAAAGCATTGACACAAAAAAGCTAAGGTGATATATTAGTTGAGTCGCTAAAAACGGGAAGGCAAAACCTAAAGACCCCCGGAAAAGACAAAGAGGCAAAAAAAAGTCTTGACGGTCAGCAGAGAAGAT
>SKRE01000011.1 GCA_007118655.1 Clostridiales bacterium
CGGGAAATGCAAAACACCCGGTGATTTTCCTCCAGTAAGGCTTTGGCTAAGGCCTTCCCTAAACCTCTGGATGTTCCCGTAATGATAAAGTTTTTCATAATTGTTCCCTCCTCGTATAGTAGGTAGTGTAAACTTTCGCTTCGCTGCCCAAAGAATCCCGCCTGCTGCAGCTTCCTTATCCGGTCCCTGGCAATTCCCGTTCTTTCCTGTTATACTTAAGTTGACAGATATAAGCCCTACGACGATTAAAGGAGTGAGTCTTTTGGACGGAACGAAAAGAAGCAACATTACGATTGGTGCTGCGGTGCATATTGTGGAAAAACAACACCAAAAAACAGGCAAGTTAACGGAAGGGGTAGTAAAAACCCTCCTGACAAAATCCCCCAACCATCCCCATGGCATTAAAGTACGATTGGAAAGCGGCGAAGTCGGCCGGGTAAAAGAAGTCCTGTAAGGCTTTTTTTTTTAGCAAAAAACGACCTTTGCGGTCGTTTTTCTCAGGACCTTAGGATTTTCTCCATAGGTCCTTCATCATATTTTCTATTCTTTGTCTGCGTTCCAGGGTCGTTTCTTCATTGATTCGAATATCAACCACATCCCCTTCCTTAGCACCTTTCGGCACCAACTTTCTGGGCATATTAACGGTTTCTCCGTTATCTAATTCCACCACAGCAAAATTCCCATCGAATCGATCAATAATTACTTGCATAATCATCGTACCTTTCTTAATAAAATTTTTTTATTGGGTAATCGTTTGAATAAACACCCGTATGACTTCCGCACCGCCGATAACCGTTCCCAGCGTACTGCCAAGATTGGTTAAGGTCACCACCAACAGTATGCGGGTAACTTTATTTTTCCAAAAACCTTTTACACTGACCGCATCCTCCGACAGCTTTTCAAAATCCACCACACTGGGGCGACGAAGATAAGCCTCGGTGAACCCCGCAAACCATCCTGCCGCAAGCAGGGGGTTCAATGAACTTATGGGGGCTACCACAATCGCGGTCAGTATCGTTAAGGGATGGCCCAGGGCAATAATGGCTCCGATGGCGGAGAGTCCTCCATTCCAAATAATCCAGCTGATAGTTTGACTCACCCCTGCTGAAAAATTCATATAGAAGGTGTACAGAATAATCCCGATAATGATAATGGGAATGGCCCAGGCGATTTTTCCCGGGGTTTTGGATTTTTTCGGAACTTTGGATAATTCTTTAAGATCATGTTCCTTATGAATTTCTATTTTAATTCCCGGAATATGGGCGGCGCCTAAAATGGCAACGACCTTGTCCCCCGGGGCGTCTTTGATCTTTTGTGACAGGTACTGATCCCGTTCATCAATCAGGGGTTTTTTAAGTTTCGGAAAATGTTCCGTAAAGTCCTGCAGCATGGCGTTAAGCATATCCTGGGATTTCATTTTTTCCAGTTCAATTTCAGAGATGCTCTCGTCATTAAAAATGCTGAATAGAATTTGGACCATCAGGGACAGTTTTCCTTTGATGCCGATGCCGTGCCAAACCCTTGAAAAGGTGGTTTGGATATTTCGATCCGCCAGTACCAATTTGGCTCCAATCTCCTTGGCGGATTCAATGCCTTGAATCATCTCCTGTCCCGGCTTAATGCCAAACTGTTTGGCCAGTCGGTTTTGAAATGAGGATATTACTAAATTCACCAAGAGTACCGTGGTTTTTTTCTCCTTAATGATTTTAAAGATATCCATTTTCTGCCAACGGTTTTTATCCGTTACGGATTGGTAGCGCTGTCGGTCCAACTCGATACAGACCGCATCGGGCTGTTCCGCTTCAATCACTTCTTTTACCTGCTTTGCACTCTCCCTGGATACATGGGCGGTGCCAATCAGAATGATCTCTTTGCCCTCTATATTTATTCGAGTAATATTTTCCTCAACCTTTACGGACTCCTCGGATTTTTCTTCGTTGGAATTCTCTAAAGAATCTTCTACTGGTATTTCTTGCTCACTTCCGGTTTGCTCTTCCATCATGAAATTCCTTCCTCTCCATTATACTTCCTATAGACAGTTTACCAAATAACACGGCAAAAAGAAATCTTAAGTTATTTAAGTTTGAAGATATATTGATCGGCTCTTTTTATCGATTGATCATGATTAACGCGATAACGGTCAATAAAATCGCCACTTTGTTTTTATTCGCAATTTTTTCCTTGAAGATGATAAAACTACCCAAAGTGATCAGTACAATGCTTCCCGCACTGTAGATGGGGAAAACCACGGAAGTCTTCAAGGTATCCAAGGCTAATATTAAAAAATAAGAAGAAAACAGATTGGGAATCCCTACGGCAAAGCCGGTAAAAATATCTCGTTTGGTAATCACCGACTTTCTTCTAAGGGTATAGGTGATGCTGATGAGAAAAGCGGTAAAAAATACAAAGAACAAAAAAACATCTTTATAGTCATTCAGGGCGTAATTCTGATAAATTTTGTTGGAAAATTCCGCAAGTCCTCCAAAGATAAACAGTAAAATTAAAAGATACTTCACATCAAGCTTTTTCGCAGCATCCCGGGACAAGTTCACAATCAGTATGGATACAATCGCCAGAATAATGCCGATCCACTGAATGGAGGTGGGATACTCCCGCCAAAGAATAATCGAAAAAATCATGGGAATCAGAATACCGATTTTCCCGAAGGCTCCCGACAGTCCCGCTCCGTTTTCCCGAACGCTCTTTTGATAAAATATAAAGGAGGCGAAGAAAAAGCCTCCCGCCAGGGTCCCGATAATGATCCCCCAAATCATACTGGAGTACGGGGAATAAATAAAGCCCCCTTGAGAGAACATCAGGGAAAATTCCCTCCCGAAGGAGTGGGACCAGTCCACTTTCCCCATTAATCCTTTTGCCCCAATCATAACCAGACTGGTGGTAAAGGCAATAAAGTAATTGGCACTGGTAATGACCAGCCGATTGGTATTTGAACTCTCCGTATATTTAAATATCAATGCAATGGATGCACTGCAAAGAGTTGCCAGTAAAAGAAAAAACATAACCCACCTCTTTTCCATCAAAATGTTTGTGCTCGATGTATTGGTTTACCTAAAAATCCATGGAAATCTGTTCACAGTCCTGATCCGGGGTTTCCTTTTCCGGAATAGGCTCTTCCGGAATTGCCTCTTCCTGAAATGCTTCTCCCTTAGGGTAAAAAATATCCTCTTGCCTAAAGACCTTTTGAATATTTAGCTCCGTCAAATAATCAAAGGCGGCTTTCGTCGATAAGGAGAAGTTTTCATCGGGGGTTAACAGTTCAGCATCATCAATATCCACCTTACAGTCAATGGCGGCCAGCCGCCTTGACAGATAGGCATCCTCTTTTCCCGACTCAACTTTTTCTTTTTGTTTTCCCTTCAGTTCATGGGTGTTTTGATACACGCCGTCAAGATCCCCGTACGCATTCAACAGCTTAATCCCGGTTTTCTCTCCGATTCCCCGGATTCCGGGAATATTGTCGGAAGGGTCTCCCGATAAGGCTTTTAAATCCACGATTTGCTGAGGTCCCAGCCCATCATATTTCTCCATAACGGCTTCCGGATCAAAGTAGACCATCCCCTTATTGGATAAGTACACTTGATGCACCTCAGGGCTTAGGAGTTGAAATAGGTCCCGATCTCCGGACACAATCAGCGGCTGATACTTTCTTTCCACCGCTTTTTTTGCCAGGGTTCCGATTAAATCATCGGCTTCATAGTTTTCTTTTTTAATAAAGGTGGCGTTGCACTTTTTTAAGTAGGTCTCCATCATGCCGAACTGCACAATGAGCTCCTCGTCGGTCTCTTTACGGGTTCCTTTGTATTCGGGATAAAATTCATTTCGAAAACTTTCCCTGGAAGCATCGGAGCAGATCACCATATGCCAAGGCTGATGTTTGTCCTGCAGGGACTTTAGATATTTTACAAAACCGAAAAAGCCTCCCGTGGCTACCCCTTCTTTTGTGGCCAATCTGGGATAGGCATAGTAGC
>SKRE01000148.1 GCA_007118655.1 Clostridiales bacterium
ATTGAGAAACTTCGGCATCATGGTATCGACGTAACCCTAGGACTTCTTGAAGAGGAGTTAAAAGAGCAAAATCGTATTTTTTTAAAGTATATAAAAACCCAAAGGCCCTATACCCTAATCAAAACCGCCATGAGTCTGGATGGAAAGATTGCCACGGCTTCGGGAGAATCCCGGTGGATCACGGGAGAAAAGGCCCGGGGTTACGTTCACACCCTTCGGGATCAGATGTCGGGAATCATGGTGGGGGTAGGAACCGTTATGGAAGACAACCCCTCCCTTACCACACGGCTTAAGGATAAAGAGGGGAAGGATCCTGATCGAATTGTGGTGGATACCCGGGGCCGGATTCCCCTTACGTCCAAGATTCTTCATCTCGGGTCGAAAGGGAAAACCATTATCGCCTCCACGGAACTGATGGAAAGAGATAAGAAAAAAGCACTGGAAGATCTTGGAGCAACCGTATTAATGAATCCCATAAAAAATGAACGAGTGGATCTGAAGCACCTGTTTCAAAAACTGGGGGAGGCGCAGATCGACAGCCTCCTGGTTGAAGGCGGCGCCACCCTGAATTTCAGTTTGATTGAAGAAGCGTTGGCGGACCGCATCATGAGTTTTATCGCCCCGAAGATCATCGGAGGGGAGAGTGCAAAGACCCCCATCGGCGGTCGGGGGATTCTTCGAATGGAGGACGTGATTTCCCTGAAAAACATTCAATATAAACATTTTGGCGAAGATTTTATGATTCAGGGAGATATTAAGTAAGGTGGCTAACCGATCAAAAGCAGAAAGAAAGCGGATACAGGCTGAAAATAGTGTAATCAAAATTAAAGGCGGTGAGAAGAATGTTTACCGGAATTATTGAGGAAGTTGGAACGTTGCTTTCCGTGGAAAAAGGGGGCGAAGCTTTCCAGCTTAATGTAAAAGGGAAAAGAGTATTGGAAGACGTAAAGTTGGGAGACAGTATCAGTACCAACGGAGTATGCCTCACGGTGGTGGATTTCAGCCGTGACCGTTTCAGGGCCGATGTGATGCCCGAGACCCTTCGAAAGAGTAATTTAGGGGATTTAAAAGTTGGAGATTCCGTGAATCTGGAAAGAGCCATGGCCATAGGAGACCGCTTCGGAGGACATATGGTTTCGGGACATATTGACGGTATGGGGAAGATTTCAAAATATCGAAAAGAAAAAAACGCCACATGGATCCGAGTAGATTGTGACAGAAACCTTCTTCGTTATATGATTCCTAAAGGGTCCATTGCCATCGACGGCACAAGCCTGACCATAGCCTCGGTGGATTCCAAGGGCTTTGAAGTATCCATTATCCCCTTAACCGGGGAGGATACCACACTGCTCAAAAAAACCCTTGGAGCAAAGGTGAATCTGGAGTGTGACATGGTGGGAAAATACATTGAAAAATTCATGAATACCTCCAAGGATGAATCCATGGACACCGATGCAGAAGATTCCGGAAAGCCCGCAGGTACCAAAAGTGAAGGGCTTACCATTGAACGGCTTAAACAGCTGGGCTATTAATGCGGCAGAAGTAAAAATATAAAATAGATAAAGGGTGATGAAAATGGCAATATTCAATACGATTGAAGAAGCAATCGAAGATATTAAAAATGGCAAAATGATTGTCGTAGTAGACGATGAAAATCGGGAAAATGAAGGGGATTTACTGATGGCGGCGGAAAAAGCCGGCACGGAACATGTGAACTTTATGGCCACCTATGGCCGTGGGCTCATTTGTGTACCTATGGAAAAACAGCGGTTAAGGGAGTTGGATATCCTGCCTATGGTCACAAACAGCACGGACCCCAATGAGACCGCCTTTACCGTATCCGTGGATGATCGAAATTCCACCACGGGGATTTCCGCATTGGAAAGGGCCATGACCATACAGCGGCTGGTGGATCCTAATGCTACCCCGTTGGATTTTAACAAACCGGGACATATTTTCCCCCTGGGAGCGAAAGAGGGCGGGGTTTTAAAACGGGCAGGTCATACGGAAGCTGCGGTGGACTTGGCGAGAATGGCCGGTCTGCAGCCGGCGGGAGTGATTTGTGAAATCATGAATGAAGACGGCACCATGGCCCGGGTTCCGGAGTTAATCGACTATGTAAAAAAACATGATTTAAAGCTGATCACCATTGCGGATTTAATCGCTTACCGAAGCAAAACCGAAACCTTGGTAAACCGAATGACCGTAGCGGATATGCCTACAAAACACGGGCACTTTCAAGTATACGGGTATATTAACGCATTAAACGGAGAACACCATGTAGCCCTGGCAAAAGGCGATGTTTCCGATGGAGAGCCCGTATTGGTCCGAGTCCACTCCGAATGTTTGACGGGAGATGCCTTCGGATCCGTACGCTGCGACTGCGGAGATCAGTTTATCAAAGCCATGGAGACCATTGAAAAAGAGGGGAAAGGCGTACTGGTTTATATGCGGCAGGAAGGCAGAGGCATAGGGCTGATCAATAAACTAAGAGCCTATGAATTACAGGATGGAGGAATGGACACCGTGGAAGCCAACCGGGCCTTGGGATTCCCCGATGATTTACGGGAATATGGAATCGGTGCTCAAATATTAAAGGATTTAGGCGTAAAAAAAATCCGGCTGATGACGAATAATCCCAAAAAAATCCATGGTCTTTCCGGTTACGGTATTGAAATTGTGGAAAGGGTGCCTATTGAAATGGATGCCCATGATGAAAATGCCTTTTATCTCCACACCAAGCAGGAAAAAATGGAACATATGACCCATTACCCGAAAAAAAATCAAAAGGAGGATAATTAATATGAAAACCTATGAAGGACAGTTAATTGTAAAAGATGAAAAATTTGTGATTGTGGTGGGACGATTCAATGAATTTATCGGAGGAAAACTTCTTACCGGGGCGTTGGACGCCTTGAAAAGACATGGTGCAAAGGATGAAAACGTGGAAATTGTCTGGTCACCCGGCGCATTTGAAATGCCCCTTGTGGCGAAAAAACTGGCAATGAGCGAGAAATATGACGGGGTCATTTGTCTGGGAGCCGTGATTCGGGGAGCCACCCCTCATTTTGATTATGTGTCCAGTGAAGTTTCCAAGGGAATTGCAAATGCCTCTTTGGATACGGGAGTACCGATTATTTTCGGGGTGCTTACCACGGATACCATCGAACAGGCCATTGAACGGGCCGGGACCAAAGCGGGAAACAAAGGTTTTGACGCTGCCATGACCGCGATTGAAATGGCCAATTTACTAAGAGAACTATCCTAAACCTCTCTTCGAATAAGCAGTCTATGCAGGATTTCTAGACAGGAGGATACGGATATGTTTCAAAAAATCAAGACCCTATTTTTTGATTACGACGGCACCATTCACTTTAGTGAAAAAATATATATTCCCGCTTTTCGAAAAGCTCAGGAATTTCTTATGGAAACCGGGCATCTCAAAGAAAAAGATCTTTCCGATGGAGAAGTGACACAGTTTCTGGGTCTTATTCGAGAGGAAATGTGGGAAACCTATATGCCCGAGCTCCCAACAGATATTCAAAACCGGGCGGGAAGCATTATCGGCCGGGAGATGGAAGAATTGATCCGCCGGGGGTATGCGGAACTTTACCCCGGAACCTTGGAAACCTTAGGATATTTAAAAAATAAGGGTTACCGACTGGTTTTCATAAGCAACTGCGGAGATAATTATTTGAAAAATGCCCAAAAGGCCTTTCCCTTAGGGGAGTTCTTTGAGGATTATTTTACGGCGGAGGCTTTCGGGTATATTCCTAAGCACCAGATCCTGGGGAAGGTTCTTGACCGTTTCCCTGAGGAGCATCTGATAATTGGGGATCGTAAAAAGGATATGGATGCGGGGATAAAAAATCAAATTAAAACCATCGGCTGCACCTATGGGTACGGTACAAAGGAAGAGTTAAAAGAAGCGGATTTGCTGATCGATGATATCCGAGAGCTGAGAGACCATCTATAAAA
>SKRE01000158.1 GCA_007118655.1 Clostridiales bacterium
ATGTAATTTATTTCTCAGCAATCTTGGACGTTTATTTTTGGGGTACATATTACTATCTAGCGATATGTTTATCCTCTTGTTTGGGTGTAAACTAGTGTTCTATTTATACCCACTTTACAAGATCAAAACCACCGATTCATCTCCCACCTACGCTCTCACTTTGTGAGCAAGGAAGGCTAAGAGGAGGGAGACTTCTCGGCATTGCGGTTAAATACTTCATTTTGAAAAAACACATTAACCCTCTGTTTTCATAACCTTCGGCCTCAAGATTCATTACATCAAATATTTTCATTCACCTTCCTCCTTTCGAAATCCGGTTTTCTCATCGTATTTATTTATCAATTTTTCAATTCTCTTTTTTCTACCCTCCAGAATATTCATCCATTGGTCTAAATTCCCCTTACCCTCGGAAGTGATTTCATAGACCCTTCTTCGAGGTCCCGGACCTCCTTCTTCCCAAAATGAGGAAACCAAATGCTCTTTTTCCATTTTCCTCAGCGTCCTATACAAGGTGCTGACATTCAACTCTTCCCGGGAAAAACCGAAACCCTCCAACCCTTCGATCAATCCATATCCGTAACCGGCTTCATCGTATAACAAAACTAAAAGGCAGACCTCTAAAAATCGTTCCATTTTATGTTTCTTATCTCTCGGCCCTTTGCCGTGACCAAACACCGCCGAATCCTTTTTCCCATCGTTTTTCGCAACTTCTTTCACAGCATCAGCTCCTCTTGTCTATATTCATTTAGAATATAGTTATCTTAATTATAGTATACCTTTGCTAAAACTTTCTGTCAAAGCAAACGCTTATCATCCCCCTTCTTTTATGTTCTATTGCGGATTCACCTCCTTCATTATGGAGGTGAATCCAACCAAAATAGAAATATACTTGCATCAGGCAGAGATTAATTATTGAATAATCCCGTGAAAAAGGTAAAACATTAGCGGTCCCTGAAATGGGACCGTTAATGTTTTATCGAATTTCCTTTTCTACTAACATCTTGTCGAAAAGTATTAATAGAGCGGGCAGCACAAACAAAGTACTTAGCAGGGCAAGGCCGATATTAATTACGGTCATCAGGCCGAAATCCTTCAAAATCAAAAACTCTGAGAGCATTAATACGGAGAACCCGCCGATGGTGGTCAGTCCAGAGGCCAAAATAGCTTTTCCGATCCGTTGTACTGCGGTGATAATGGCTTCTCTTTTTTCAAATCCTCGGGAACGTTCTTCCAAATACCGCTCCATCACCATTACCGTCATTTCCGTACCCATTCCGAGAATCAGCGCCCCGAGAGTTGCAGTAATCGGGGTATAGTCAATGCCCAATAAATACATGCTTCCGGCGGACAACCCGATAATCAGTACTACAGGAATCAATGGGACCAAGGCTTTAAAAACACTTCGATAGATCAACAGTAACGCGGCAAACACCAATGCCAGCCCAAGAAGGGTCATCTTAATCCGTCCGGAAGTAAGGCCTTCCACCATTTCCACATCCATTACACTGCTTCCGGTAATCACTACGGATTTCACCGGCGCACTTTCAATCTCCTTGGATAAATCCTGGATAAAGATTTCCAGTGTTTCTGTGGGAAGATTATCAATAGACAGGATCATAATCCCTTTCGTGCGGTCCTGGTTAAGAAACATTTTTCTCCGATTTTCCGGTAAGTCTTTAACTCTTTCCAATATACTTTCTTCCGATGAGCTACCTTCCATATCCAATCGATTAGCCAAAGTGTTCATAGAGTTAATCGACACGATGGTTTCCGGATAATTTTCATAAAGTCGCTCTTCAAGTTCTGTCATCCACTGCAGCGTGTTGTCGGTTAAGAGATCATCGTCTTCAAAATACAACACGATCTGATCCGTGGATCCTACCACATCCCGCACGTAACGGATATCCTCCAAGGCTCCCATCTCCTGGGGCATAAAACTTTCAATATTGCTTTCAATGCCGATTTCCGAATCCATATAAAGGCCCAGCCCCGAAAGAATCACAACCATAATCACAATCGGAATTCGAAATTGCACTACAAAGTTTGTGGTCTTTTTTAACACTTTCTCAATTCTTCCCGGAGCATAGGGCAGCGCTTTTTCTTTTTCCCTGCGAGGTTTTGTCACGTCTCCATAATCATCCCGAAGTTTTAAGAAGGCCATCAGTAAAAATAGACTTCCGATAAAACTGATCACCACTCCGATGGTAAGCATTTTCCCAAAATCTTGAATCATCGGGACTACCGATGCATAAAGAGAGATAAACCCTAAAAACGTTGCGATAACTGCTATTGCTACGGCCTTTCCGATATGGGTTATCGTGGATTTTACGTCTTTTTCCTCTTCATACCGATTATGGAACTGAATGGAATAATCTATTCCCAGACCGATCAATATGGGGAACACGGCCATGGACACCATGGTTATGGGTACCGATAACCATCCCATCAATCCGATGGTTGCCACAACGGAAATCAAAATGATAAATACACTTAAAATTCGCCACTTGACTCTGAAGATCACCGACAGAATCAACAGCATAATTACCACGGCACTGATTACCATCAATTGCATATTTGATTGCATCTCGGACTTTAAAGCATCATCCAATACCGGTTTGCCGGACAGAATATAGGTAATCTCCCCTTTGAAATCCCGGCTTTCCAAGTCTGTCTCTATGTCCGTAATGATCCTCTGCTTTTCTTGATCTTCCAACCCCCCCTCAAATTTCAGAACCGATAGAATATGATTTTCATCTATAATCACATCTTCAAATATCTCACGAAGATTCCCCGATTCATCATAAAGCATTTCATCAATTTGAGCCTGATTTTGTGGAATATCCGGGGTTAACATACCGCTTTTTTGATAAAAAATATCCAGTGCTATGGAAATCTGTGAAAGATTATTGCCGATTTCCATTAAGGAAGCAGGGTCTACCGCACTTTCATTTCCTTCGGCCACTTCTCCCATACCAGCGCCCATTTCCAAAAGTCCGCTTCCGCTCTCACGAATGCCTTCAGACATCATCGAGATTCCTTGTCGAAGCTCGGGATTATCGGTCATGGACGTAAGATTTTCTAATTGTTCCGAGAGCTCCAATAAACCCTCTGCCATTTGCTCAAGATGTTTTTCCACTTGGGATGGATCGAAGCTTTCCTGCGTTGACATCCCCTCTCCGCTTTGAATCATCATGAAAGAGATTGCTTCGAGACCTTCACTTAATTCTTTTACCCGCTCGATAATTTCTTCCTGTTGAAACTCTGTGATTTGATTCAACAGTGACGGAACCCCTATCACAGAAAAAATTCGATCATCGGCCTCATAGCGCTTTTCTACAGATCGGATTTCCCCTAGGGTTTCAGGATCCAGCAGTTTTTCTTTTTCTCCATTGAATAAAATCATCGCCGCATCTTCGCCAAAGGACTCCGACATTTTCTCGCTGGATAGATAGACCGGATTATCGGTTTGAACCAAGGTCTCATTTCCTGTAGACAAGCTTATACTCGCCACACCGGCAATCAATACGGCAAAAATAATTAACGTGGTAAATAACGAACGGATCGGATGATTTTCGAGAATGGATCCGATCCATGTAAAAAACTTATTCATTGTTTATTCCCCCTCAAGTTTGAATTTTTTTGTAAGTAAGTACTTACATAAATATAATTCAAATACCCAGGGTTGTCAAGTGCGCTTATCAAAAAATAAAAAAACACCGATCTTTCACCGGCGCTTCAACATTTTTTAGGGAGGTTGGATTTTACCATAGTTAGTATTAATCATATTTGGAGTGATCAGGTTTTTATTTATAATAATCCGATAATCTGCCACCATGTATAATAGAGGCCTAGCAGAACAATGGGAAAGAGAAGGGTTAGCCCTAGCCCGTAACGGGCCACCTGCTTGCTGTCAAAAAAACCTTTTCCGTTTCCAATCAATAGAATAACATTATGAAAGGGCAGCAGATAAT
>SKRE01000029.1 GCA_007118655.1 Clostridiales bacterium
GGAACCCATCGAGGAACCCATCGAGGGAATTATCGAAGAAACTTAGAGGATTTTCATGAGCTTAGGCCTAAAAAGGTCTAAGTTCTTTTCTTGACAAAAAAGAGGATAAGTCGTACAATTATTTATACTTAAGTATAGAAATGGAACAGCAAGGGAGCGGTAAATATGAAAAAAAACAGATTATTAACTCAACGGGAATACAAATTTGCCAACACACGGTATAAAACCCTGGAAGTATTTTTAAAATATATTAAAGAGGAACGGGAAGAGGAGTTAACCATCGATGTTCTTTGTGAAGAAGTGGGCATATCCCGGGGAACCTTTTTCAACTATTTTCCTTCGAAGGAACATATTTTCACCTATTACGGGTATGATTTCTGCGGGAATCTTTGGCTGGACCTGCAGAGAAAAAAGCAGCAGGGAGTACCGGTAAAAGAAAGAATCGAGTATATATTCAGCTATACCGCCGATGAAGATGAGAAGTATTTCAACAGTTTTACAAAATTCCTTCGTCATATTCTCAGGCGCGGGGAAAAAATGCTCGAAGAGCTTCCTTACACAAGGGCGGACCTGATTCAAATATTTCCACGGGACTTTGATAAGATTCTGCAGGATCCCCTGTTGAGCCATCAGGTTTCGGAGGAGGATCAGTTAGCCTCAAAGGACTTCATTCATATTCCCACGGTTGGGGAAATGTTTCACTTTCTAATACTGGAAGGTGTCAAGAGCGGGGTTTTCACAACGAAGATTCCCGTGGATAAGATGCTGATTCACCTGTTGAATCTGTATTTAGCTCCGCCGCTTACTGGGAAATTCTTAGGAAAGAAGCAGAAATTAGAAAGTTTTTATGCCTATATATTGCCGGATCTCTTAGAACGAATGGAAGCATGAAGACTCCCGCCACTTAATTTCCAGGAAATTTGAAGTGGGGGTTTCCGGGGTATCGACTCAAAGCATGACGATTAACCACCGGTGGAGTTGACACGTAAGGGGGCAGGTTATGAAAAACACAAATATTACTTTGCTGATGGGGGTTGTCATTGCAGTTGTTTTAGGCACGATGGCTTTTTTCCCTCAGTGGTTTACGGACCAGGATCCGAATACCCAGCAGCCCCGGATCCAAGAGGAGGAAATGGAAGTGGAGGGTGAAACTGTTACCGTTTACCACCGCCCTCCCCATCCCCCGAATCCCGAGGCCTGGTTGGGCACCGACGGCGTGGGCAGAGATCTTTGGACCCGTCTGGTATACGGAACCCACACGACGTTAAAAGCAGTGGTTTTGGTGGTTTTTTTCCGATTTTTGGCGGCGCTACCCCTGGGGGTGTTGGCGGGCATGAAATTCCCCCTCTTTTCCAAGGGGTTACGACTTTTTAATACCCTGTTTACCGCAATTCCCAGCCTGATTTTCAGTTTTATCATTCTAAATATTGAATACATACGGAATCTACCCTTAAATCAGGCCATGCCCATCTTTGTGGCGGTGCTGACCATGGTTGGATGGCCAAAATTGGCAAGGCAGATCGAAGAACGTACGGAAAGAATAATGGGAGAAGACTTTATCGAGGGAGAGATAGCTTTAGGAAAGCACCGGGGGCAGATTCTTAAGGAAAACGTCCTTCCCCATGTAACCCCTTCTCTGATCAGCTGGGGTTTTGTGGAGATGGGATTAGTCCTGTTTCTATTGGCCCAGCTAAGCATTCTGGGAATTTTTATCGGACCCGCCCAAGGGGCAATGGTTATTGACGGAGCCCCCCAGTGGTTCACGGCGGTAAATGCAGAGTGGTCCAATCTGTTAGCACGGGCTCCCATCGATATCCGGGCAGGTCATTACTGGCTGGTGCTTTTTCCTGCAATCTTTTTTTTCATCGGCATTACAGGGTTTAATCTGATCGGAGAGGGGTTAAGAGAAGAGTTTGAAAAAAGGGAATCCCGGATCGTATCCTGGATTCAACAGGGAATTCATCAGCTGTCCCCTCAGCTTTACATTAAGCAAATGGGAAAATTTAAGAAATACCGGGTGCCCATCCTGGTAAAAACCACTGCGGTGTTATTGTTGATCGGGTTTATCATCTATCCGGGAGCCCAAAGCCGTTACGCCTTTGAGGGGGAGAAGTCCTGGGAGCACCTGGAAAACCTTATGACCCAAGAAGAGAGGACCCCGGGAGTACAGCAGTACATTATTGAAAAGATGAGGGCGGCAGAGCTGTTGATGCCGGCAGAGGATGCTTATCTCTTTTCCTCAGAAGGAGAAAATCACGGTGAAACCTTAATCGGGATTATCCCCGGCGAAAACTGGGAGAAAATCATGGATCCCGAGGGCCAGGGGGGAAAAGAAAGTCTGGTAATTATCGGCACCCGCTACGACGGGATTTATCGTGAGGGGGCTCCCGTCTCGGGAACCAGGGCCACAGGAGCGGCCAATGCCCTGAATCTCCTGGAGACCCTGCAGGGATCTTCCGAAGTACTGGAACAAACCCTGATGTTTATCTTTTGGGATGGAAAAGGGGAGAGGGTGAATATTGAGGAGCCGAACCGCTATATGCGCAGTCCCGTGATTCCCAATCATCGGGTGAACTATACCTACATCGATCTCGGTTATATTCCTCGAGAAACCCAACGGAGTCTCCAGGTCAGTTTATATACCTCCAAAGCCCAGCAGATTCAATTTCAACAATTGATGTATGATTTACAGAACACCCTGGACCGTAATCAATTACGCTATCATTTAACGATGAATTTGCGGGGCAGCGGAGCCATCGCGGGACTGTCTTTGAATTCCATGTTTTCCATTGGAGTGGGGGAAGAGTATTATTCATTTATGGAAAATGAACCCCCGGATCCCGGCGGTATTCACAAAACATTTCTACAGCAGCAGGGGCAGTTCATTTTGGATATGATTACCATGACGGATCATTTTAACTGAAGCAGTCCCAGGGAAAGGAGGTTCTTTATATGAAGCGGGAGATACCACGGGAAATCCTGAAAAGAGGTCTGAAAAAGCTGTTGTTTTTACTGCTGCTGATTACTTTGCTGGTGCTGATAACCAGTGTTCCGGTGAATTTTAATCTGGATTATTATGACGGAGACTTTCAGATTAACACCACCTGGCAGGAAATCCAAGGACATATGAGGGAGAATCTTGTGCTGCTTTACAGCGGGAGGATTTTTCGGGTCCCATTGGATAACCGCAGCCTTGGAAATCTATTAGGGGTAAGTGCCCTCAGAAGTTTTACGGTTTTTTTCTTTGGACTGCTGTTGGGACTTCTCTGGGGCGTGCCCAAGGGGCTTCTGGATCGAAAGAAGGCCCATAAAAAAGGGACCTTTAAGACCCTGCAGAAAATTCTTCCCTTTTCTTTGCCGGAGATTTTGGTAGTGCTGGGAATACAGATGCTCGGGGCCTATCTTTATCGAAACCAGTGGTCCCCCATACCCCATGCAGGGTATAGCAGCTGGTTGAATATGATCTATCCTATATTGGCAATTTCCGTGCTCCCCGGTGCCTTAATCGCAAAAACCACAGCGGAAGCCATACAGGAAATGGCCAAAGAGCCCTATATTCTAGTGGCAAAGGGGAAAGGATGCAGCCCCTACCGCTTGCTTCGGGTCCATTATTCTCGAGGGATCCTGTTGGAAATCATAGGGGCTTTCCCCACGATTCTGGTCACGATGTTCTCCAGTTTGGTGATTATTGAACGAATGTTTTATTTTCCCGGACTGACCTATTATTTAGTGGAGTTCTATAGGAATTCCATGGGGAATGTGCATCGAGCGGGTATCGGTTTTACCCTGTTTATTGTAGCTCTGGGAGTGTTTTATTTTATCATTTATCATATTGCGGAATTTATGAAGTCCTGGGCCCTGCCCGCTAGAGATAAACAGTAAATTTCTACAAAAAAAACCTTCTAGAAGGTATCAGCTCCTAGAAGGTTTTAA
>SKRE01000181.1 GCA_007118655.1 Clostridiales bacterium
CCGGTTTGTGAAGGTCTTACTCAAGAGAGGCGGAAAAACCCTCGTAAACCTTCGGAAAAGAGCGGAGTGATTCTGGACTTTTTACTAAATCATCATCACAAACTTTACTGGCAGTACGGATATGAGAAGTTACCGGAGGGATTGCAGCAGAACTTTGCCTTTGGAGAAGTGGTGGGCGCTGCGGCACCGAGGGGCCGGAAAAAGATCAACTTGGGATTTGTACTATTGTCACCGGATACGAAGTATCCGAAACATATTCATGAAGGGGTTGACGAATTATATCTAAACCTTGGAGGGGTTTGTCAAATTAATGAAAAGGAAGTCTTCCGGGGAGAAAGCCATCATGTGATTTCCGGGTTGCCCCATGACATTCAATCGGCTAAAAATGAGATGGGGATTTTGCTGTACACCTGGGTTTTTACTTCGGAAAAGTACGGGGATTATAAGCTGGAATTTCTTGATTCATAAAAGGAATAAATCATCTTCTCATATAGAAAAAACATTATAAAAAAATTAATAAATATGCATTGACACAAACCGGTCTTTTCTATATACTATTTTCAATCAATCATTAGCAGTGTTATTTTCGATAATTCTATAATATAGCTACGTTGAAGGAAAATAGTAGGATAAAATGTTTTAAAGCGAGCAGGGAAATAGTGAGAGCCCTATAAACCTCTTTTTTTCGAACCCGTTCTGAAGTAGATCCCGGTGAAAACCGTTAACATTACAAGGTGGACCGAATTCGGTCAACTAGGGTGGTACCGCGAGCATACTCTCGTCCCTTTTGGGATGGGAGTTTTTTGTATTTAATCACAAGTGCTGATATTTATGAACTATCACTAATAAAGATGCGCTAAAAAAGATGAAGGTTCAAAAAAGACAAATCAAAAAATCGAAACGGGATCAAAACACATAAGAAATCATCGGAAAAATCTTAGGAATTAAGGAAATTTAGAAGAGAAAGGACGGATCGAAATGAAAACCTATGATCAAAAGCTGACAAATATGGTACTAGAGCTAAAAGAAGAGGCAAAAGCTCTGGGAAGGTTAACCGGAGAAGAAAAAAACCGAGGATTACGAATGGTAATCGAAGCACTGGAATCAGAAGAGGAAAAAATTCTACAGGCCAATCAGAAAGATCTGGAGCAGGCTAGAAGGGCAGGCGTACGGGAAAGTCTGGTGGATCGCTTAGCTCTGGATGCTTCCCGGCTGGCGGGGATGAAAGAGGCCCTGCAAGAGGTGATTGCACTAAAGGATCCCGTTTGGAGCAGTGGAAGGACCTGGACGTTGGAAAATGGTCTGACCCTATCCAAGATGACGGTTCCTTTAGGGGTTGTGGGGATCATTTATGAGTCCCGGCCCAATGTCACCGTGGACGCCTTTGCTTTAGGATTTAAAAGCGGAAACGGAGTACTGCTTAGAGGAAGCTCCAGCGCACTGAATTCCAATCGTGCCTTGGTTCAAGCGATTCATCAGGGACTGAAAAAAGCCGGGATTTCTCCCAAGGTACTGGGTTTTATCGATGATGATCGACGGGAACTGGTATTGGAAATGCTTCACATGAAGGGGAAAATCGACTTGATCATTCCCCGGGGCGGAAAGGGTCTGATTGATTTCGTTGTGGAGAATGCAAAGGTCCCTACGGTGGAAACAGGAGTTGGAAATTGCCATTTATATGTGGACGCCGAGGGAGACTTACCCATGGCCATGGAAATTTTGAAAAACGGAAAAATGCAACGGCCGGGAGTATGCAATGCCTTGGAAACCCTGTTGGTCCACGAAGCCGTGGCAAAGGATTTTATCAAGAGACTTCCTAAAGAATTAAAAGGGGTGACCCTTCGGGGTTGTGAGGCAACTGAAAAGTTGATATCCGTGGAAAAAGCTACGGAAGAGGACTGGAAAGAAGAGTATTTGGATATGATTTTAGCGGTTCGGGTGGTTAAGGATTTAGATGAGGCCATCAGTCATATTGATCAATACGGAACCGGTCATTCGGAAGCCATCGTTACAAAAAACTATAATCATGCCCAGGTGTTTCAACGGAAAGTGGATGCGGCGGCGGTTTATGTCAATGCTTCCACCCGGTTTACCGACGGAGGGGCCTTCGGCTTTGGGGGAGAAATGGGAATCAGCACTCAAAAAGTCCACGCTCGGGGTCCTATGGGATTGGAAGAGCTGGTTACAACGAAATACATTGCTTTGGGAGAGGGACAAATTCGATAATTGAAGCCTGAAGTCAAAATTATTAGATAAAGAGAGAAATTTCAAGCTAATTCAAGCTAAACAGATCAAAGGCAAACCATAAAAACTTAACAATTATAGGAGAAGTTTACAGTGGAGAACAAGAAGACCTTGGAGGATAAGAGCATCGGAAAGAAGGGAAAGATATGATTCAGGAACTGATTCGAAGCAGTAAAAAAATTGTAATAAAAATCGGAAGCAATACCCTAGCAAAGGACGACGGAACTATTTGCAGGGAGTTTCTAGAGAACTTGGGTGAGGACATTCATCAGCTGATGTCGGAAGGAAAGCAGGTGGTGATCGTATCCTCCGGGGCAAGAATTGCGGGCGTTTCCACCATCGGAAAATGGATGCGAAAAGAGGATATTAATTACAAACAGGCTCTTTGCGCCATCGGACAGGTGGAATTGATGGATGCTTATCGAAGGGTGTTTGAAAAGTACGGCACCCACATCGGACAAATTCTTTATACCCGGGAGGACTTTTTGGAAGGATCCCGGTCTTTAAATATTCGAAACACCCTGTTCACTTTGGCGGACGAAGGGGTAATTCCCATCATTAATGAAAATGACAGCGTATGCGTGGATGAAATAAAAATCGGAGATAACGATACGTTAGCGGCCTATACCGCAAATATTTGGAATGCGGATCTTTTAATTATGCTTAGTGATATTGACGGGATCTATTCCAAGAACCCGAAGGATTGTGAAGATGCGAAGCTGGTGGAGATTGTGGAAAACATCGATGCGCTTTTGCAAAATATTGAGATCGGGCGCGGAAGCGACTTCGGTACCGGAGGGATTGAGACAAAAATCGAGGCGGCCAGTATAGTGGGGGCTTATAAAATTCCCATGATATTAGGAAACGGAAAAGTGCCTCATATTATTGAAAAACTTAAAACAGGAAAAGCAAAGGGTACGTTGTTTAATTTAGGAGGGAAATACTAATGGAAGAAAAAATATTAAAAAAGAAAAAAATAGGTTGGATTGGGGGAGGGAATATGGCCTATGCCATGATTTCAGGAATTCTCCAGGTGGATCCCGGATTTCGAAAAAATCTGATGGTAAGCGATCCCAATGAAGAAAAACGATTGGCCTTCGAAAAAGATTTTAAAGTGCAGGCAACCCAAAGCAACAAAGATGTAATCGAGCATTCCGATATTTTGATTTTAGCCGTAAAGCCCCATAAATGCGGGGAAGTGCTCCATGAGATTAATGCTATGGAAAAGAAAAATCTTTTGGTGGTGTCCATTGCCGCAGGAGTGACCCTGGAGTATTTACAGGAACCTCTGGGTCCGAAGGCGAAAATAGTTCGAACCATGCCCAATACGCCGGTTCAGGTGCAGGCGGGAATGACGCTGATTACCCCTAACGCTAACGTGGAACCCAAGGAGTTAAAGGAAGTGCGGGCCATTTTTGAGAGCATTGGTAAGGTTGACGAGATTGAAGAGAAATTTTTGGATGCAGTGGCCGCCATCAGTGCCAGCGGTCCCGCCTATGTTTATATGTTTATCGAAGCCCTGGGGGACGGCGGAGTGCTGAAGGGACTTCCGAGAAAGCAGTCCTATGAAATTGCGGCCCAGGCAGTCCTTGGAGCGGCGAAAATGATCCTGGATACCGGAAAACATCCCGGATATTTGAAAGATATGGTGTGTTCGCCCGGAGGGATGACCATTGAGGC
>SKRE01000088.1 GCA_007118655.1 Clostridiales bacterium
ACAGATTTGGTAGGCCGACATACAGTAGGGACAGGATCTTCTCCTCAAGCTGTTATTACGGCATTAATCACAAAACCTCTTGATAAAGGCGGCTTGAAAATTACTGATGTGGACAAATACTCTGTGGAAATGCAAAATCCGGATATTACAAAACCTGCTGGAGCCGGTGATGTACCTGCATCCAACTATAAAATGATTGCAGCCCTTGGGGTAAAACGAAATGAGATGGAACGAAAAGACGTTGCGACTTTCGGTAGTAAACATGGTATGCCTGGTTGGGCACCTACTCAAGGACACATTCCATCGGGGGTACCTTATATAGGACAAGCGTTGGAGTCATTCAAAAATGATGAAATAAAGCGAGCCATGATTGTAGGGAAGGGTAGTCTTTTCCTAGCGAGGATGACAAACCAGTTTGACGGGGTGTCTGTAATTCTCGAGAAGAACACAGGAGTGGTAAAAACAAGTGGCGGCGTATCCGAACAGGAAATCCGATCCATGATTGCAGAAACCATGAAGGATTTTTCGAGAAGTCTAATGGGTGAATAGATAGAACCTTGACTATGAAAGGCGGTGAATGGAGTGTCGGATCAACATATAGAAATTAAAAAGCAAATTGGGAAAGTGTTTAATGATATTGCAATAGGGATTGAGACCGGTGATTTTGGCGAAAGAGTCACCGTAGGCCTTACTACTTTAGGTAGTGAGCATGGAGTGGATAATCTTGTTAAAGGAGCAGAAATTGCTGCAAAAACTGGAAAGTTTGATGTGGTACTGATTGGTCCTAAAATGGATACTGACCTAGAAGTTGTTGAAGCCCAAGATGAATCCACTATGCACAACATCATGGAGGAACTGTTAGCCTCCAAAAAAATTCAGGCATGCGTAACCATGCATTATAACTTCCCCATAGGTGTATCAACCGTAGGTAAAGTTATTACTCCCGGAAGAGGTAAGGAAATGTATTTAGCTACAACTACGGGAACTTCCGCACCGGAACGTACGGAAGCCATGGTAAGAAATGCAATTCACGGAGTGATTGCAGCTAAAGCCTCTGGAGTGAAAAACCCTAAAATTGGTGTGTTAAATGTGGATGGTGCAAGACAAGTAGAAAAAGCACTTAAGACATTAGTGGATAATGGTTATGATATGAAATTCTCGGAATCTATGCGGGCTGACGGAGGCGTAGTTATGAGAGGAAACGACTTATTAGCCGGAAGTCCTGATGTTATGGTTCAAGATACATTAACCGGTAATATTTTTATGAAGATCTTCTCCTCCTTCCATACCGGTGGCGATTATGAAGCCTTAGGTTACGGATATGGACCGGGAATCGGTGAGGGGTATGATAAAAACATTTTGATTTTATCCCGCGCTTCAGGGACTCCAGTTGTTGCGAAAGCCTTAGAATACGCTGCGGAACTTGTTGAAGGAAAGTTAGAGCAACGAGTTAAAGAAGAATACGAAAAAGCTAATAAGGCAGGGCTGAAAGATATTTTAAAATCATTAACCAAAGCCCATAAAAAATCCGATGAAGAAATAGTGGTTAAACAGCCGCCGAAGGAAGTGGTGACTGGGTCATTATCGGGAATCGATATTATGGAGCTTGAAGACGCGGTACAGGAACTCTGGAAAAATAACATTTATGCTGAAAGCGGCATGGGATGCACCGGACCTGTAGTAATGGTAAGTGAAGGAAATATCAAAAAAGCTATTGAAGTTCTAAAAAAAGCGGATTATGCCGTCGGTGTTCCGGAAGACTGCTAATTAAGAGTTGTGGGATTACAAAAAAATAACTGCATTTGATTCTTGCCCCATTCCAATGTCAACCTATAAAGAGGTTTGTCAAGGTATGGGGTTTATTGTTAAATATTACGGGTATTAAATGAAATGAGCGTTGCATTTTCGATTTTGCTATATTATAATGAAGCTAAGGTTCATGCAACGCAGGACCGAGTTTTAGACTTGTAGAAGTGGTTCGAAAAGTCTAGAATATCAAAAATAGGGGAGGTAAAGAAATGAGAAAGAATTTATGGATTTTGTTACTAGTAGCGTTATTGTCAATGACTCTTGTATTGACCGGTTGTGGAAATGGTGAAGACAACGGTGAAGACGTGGATCCTGATGAAAATGGTGAGGCTGTAGATCCTGATGATGATAACGACGAAGAAGATCGAGATTTCTTTGTAGGACTGGTAACCGACACCGGTGGAATTGATGATCAATCATTTAACCAGGGAACATGGGAAGGAATTCTTGAATTTGCTGACGAGTATGGCGCAGAGACCAATTATCTTCAATCAGAAGCCGATGCGGATTATATTCCGAACCTTTCCAGTTTTGCAGATGACGAAGTAGACTTAATCGTTGCACCGGGATTCTTATTTGAAGATGCAATTGGACAAGTAGCAGATAACTTTCCGAATCAAAACTTTTTACTCATTGACGCTGTTGTCGAAAGAGATAATATCGTAAATGCTATTTTTGCTGAAGAACAAGGTTCTTTCCTGGTTGGCGTTGCAGCTGCACTTACCGCCCAGGAAGCTGGAGAAGATACCGTAGGTTATATCGGCGGAGTGGACTTCGAATTAATTCAGAAGTTTGAAGCCGGTTTTGAAGCCGGTGTTTGGGCAGTAGATCCAGATATGAATGTTTTAGTAGAGTACGTAGGCGATTTCTCCGATCCATCAACTGGACGATCTATTGCATCCATTATGTTTGATGACGGAGCATACGTGATTTATCACGCAGCCGGAGGGTCGGGAAATGGTATGATTAACGAAGCCATGGAACGAAGAGGCGACGGTGAAGATGTATGGGCCATCGGTGTAGACCGAGACCAATATGAAGACGGAATTTACGACGGTGAGAATTCTGCCATTTTAACTTCAATGATGAAAAGAGTGGACGTAGCGGCATACGACGTGTCCGTTATGACTTATGAAGGCAACTTCCCAGGAGGAGACATCATAGAATTTAATTTAGAGAATGAAGGAGTTTCTTTACCGGAAGATAATCCGAACTTAAGCGACGACATTGTAGCTGAAGTTCAAAGTTATATCGATCAAATTGTATCAGGTGAAATCGAAGTCCCCACCTTACCTGCAAGATTACAATAATCAGATAAGGTCAGTTTTCGATTAAAGTAAATAGTGTATTTTTGAACTTAATATTTCGCTATAAAAACCAAGATTTTATAGTCTTGGTTTTTTTAGCGAATCATGATTACATTGAGGTGAGAATATATGATATCCACGAAGAAAGAAATTCGAGAAATCATTGAAAATAAATCCATGACTTACGAACATAAGCATCATGCATTGGCAAATGCAGCGGAAAGAATGCTGGATCCCAGAGACCTTTTAGGCTATTCTCAAGAAGAGTTTAGAAGCATGGAAGACCAAGTGATCTGCGACTTAAATGAAGGCTTTGGAATTTACCGACCACGATACATTCTTCCGGACTATTCAGTTTATCTCGATCAAGGATCTGAATTTTTAGAGCTTAAAAAACCGGAAAATCTGGATGACTTGCTTGAGGGTCTACGAATTCTTTATCATCATGTTCCCTCCATTACCAGTTTTCCAGTTTATATTGGTGAACTGGATACTCTGATTAATCCATTTATTATAGATGAAGAAGAAGCATATCCAAAGATTAAAAGATTTCTGGATTATATTGACAAAACCATATCCGATTCCTTTTGTCATGGTAATATAACGGCTAAGGATACAGTTGGGGGCAGATTGATTTTAAATGCCATGGAGGAATTAGAAAATCCTACACCGAATATAACCATGAAACTTGATTATGAAGATTATGATAGTGAATTTTTGCAAAGAGCTTTGAAAATTTCCCTAAAAGTGGCAAAACCCTCCTTTGCCAACCATAAAATTTATAGTATGGAAAACCCGAATTA
>SKRE01000009.1 GCA_007118655.1 Clostridiales bacterium
AATCTTGGACTTGGCACTTTTAAAAATTATGGTTCGTTTGTTGGATTTTTCTTCAGGAATACTAAGTTCAAAAGTATCGTTGTTTAGTGTGATGGATTTTTCCAATTTATTTCCTCCCTTTAAGCTTTCTAATTTTTCATTTGTCATTGCGTATCCGCTTCCCATTTCTAAAAAGTTTTCCATTGATATCCGCTCCTTCTCATTTATATTTTGGTTGATTGTTTTTTTTACTTCCTGATCTCTAGGTATAGTATAGAATGATTTTGCAGTAAAGATAACGGTCTAAGGGCTATTTCTGTGTCCTTCTCCGGGGAGATTTTTCCTCAGTCTAAAGGTGGATGGGGGAAATGCACAACAGCCTTTTAAAGATTTTGAAAAAAAGTCATAGGAAATGTACACCAAAGAGGTGGTAAGGTATACTTAGCTTATGAAGCCGTATCTCAAAGACAAGATTTCTTTGTGAGGAAGCGTTGCAAAGGCGGAAAACATCAACAAAAGGAGGTTGTTCAATGAGAGTAATAAACACAAAAGAGCTGATACCGGTCGTAAATGACTTAGTTAAAAAAGCCTGTATTGATTTGGATGATAATCTTATGAACGCTTTGAAGCAGTCGATTTTATTAGAGGAATCGGAACTGGGAAAGGAAGTGCTCGAGACCTTAATTGAAAATGCCAATTCAGCCAGGGAAAAACAGGTCGCCTGCTGTCAAGATACAGGGATCGCGGTTGTATATCTGGAGATTGGACAGGAAGTGAGCTGGGAAGGAGCGAATCTTACGGATATGATCAATGAAGGCGTACGACAAGGGTACGGGGAAGGATACTTACGAAATTCCGTGGTTGGGGACCCGATCCTTCGGGAAAATACCAAGGATAATACCCCGGCGGTAATCCATACGAATATTGTTGAGGGCTCTGAAGTGAAAATTACCGTCATGCCGAAGGGAGCGGGCAGCGAAAACATGGGAAGAGCCAGTGTGTTAAAACCCGCCGACGGGGTTGAAGGGGTTCTGAATTATGTAATTGAAACCGTGGAAAATGCAGGAGGCAAAGCTTGTCCGCCGCTGATAGTGGGCGTAGGCCTGGGGGGAACCATGGAAAAAAGCACCCTGCTGGCAAAAGAGGCATTAAAAAGACCGATCGGTGACAGAAATCCGATTTCCCATATTGCAGCCCTTGAAGAGGAACTGCTGCAAAGGATTAATGATTTGGGTATCGGACCCATCGGGATCGGCGGCAGAGTGACGGCCTTGGATGTTCATATTGAAACCTTTCCCTGTCATATTGCATCTTTGCCGATTGCTGTAAACCTGCAGTGCCATGCCAACCGACATGCCAGCAAAGTAATCTGAGAGAGGGGACGGATTTGATGAAAATCACTTTACCATTAAGGAAAGATGAAGCGATGAAATTTAAAATCGGTGACGTGCTGGAACTCTTCGGCGATGTTTATACCGCAAGAGATGCGGCCCACAAGCGGTTTGTAGAAACCATAGCTAAGGGAGAAGCACTGCCCATTGACTTGAAGGATGCAACGATATTTTATGCAGGACCCTGTCCGCCGAAACCCGGTGAAGTCATCGGACCCATTGGGCCCACCACCAGTACGCGAATGGATCCCTATGTGGAACCCTTAATTCAGCAGGGGATGACCGCGATGATCGGTAAAGGGGAGCGGCAGGATTATGTGGCAGAGCTATGTAAAAAACACAACGTCGTGTATTTGCTTGGAATTGGAGGCGCCGCTGCCTTATACGCAGAAAATATAAAATCCGTTGAAAATATAGCCTATGATGATTTAGGAACGGAATCCGTAAAGAAACTGAGGGTGGAAGGCCTTAAAGTTATCGTTGGCATCGACACCAAGGGAAATGTACTTCATAAAGAGGGTAAAGAGAAATTCAAAAGGTAAGGAGGATCTAAAATGGATATGAAGGAAAAAGCAATGGAAAAGCATAGAAAATGGAGAGGAAAAATCGAGGTTACCAGTACGGTGCCTTTGGAAACCAGAATAGACCTGTCGTTAGCCTATACTCCCGGGGTTGCAGAACCCTGCCTGGAAATAGCAAAGAATAAGGAGGAAGCATATAGTTTAACGAGAAAATGGAATCTGGTGGCAGTGGTAACCGATGGGTCGGCGGTTTTGGGATTGGGCGATATCGGTCCTGCGGCAGCGATGCCGGTGATGGAAGGGAAATGTGTGCTGTTTAAGAAGTTTGGCAATGTAGATGCATTTCCCATATGTTTAGACACAAAAGATACAAACAAGATTGTGGAAACGATTAAACTAATCAGCCCCAGCTTTGGGGGTATTAATCTAGAGGATATCAGTGCACCGAGATGTTTTGAGATCGAAGAAAGACTGAAAGAGGAACTGGATATCCCCATTTTCCACGATGACCAGCATGGAACCGCGATTGTTGTTGTTGCGGGGATCATTAATGCCCTGAAGCTTGCAAACAAAAGAATTGAAGAAACAATAGTGGTCATCAATGGTGCCGGGGCTGCGGGCACTGCCATTGCAAAAATGGTTCTAAGCTTAGGGGTAAAGGACATTTTGCTATGTGACAGACAGGGAATTTTGCACCCTGGATCTTCTCATAATGATTATAGCAAAGAGGCGATGGCGAAAAAAACGAACCATAATAAGAAACGGGGAACCTTGAAAGATGCCATGATCGGTGCGGATATTTTTATCGGGGTTTCCGCTCCCAATGTTGTTACGGAGGAAATGGTCACAAGTATGAATGAAGATGCCGTCGTTTTTGCTATGGCGAACCCTGTGCCGGAGATTATGCCGGATATCGCTAAGAAAGGGGGGGCCAGGGTAATCGGCACCGGTCGCTCGGATTTTCCCAATCAGATTAACAATGTACTGGCCTTTCCCGGCGTATTTAGAGGTGCTTTGGACGTTCGGGCAAAGGAAATTAACGAAGCAATGAAGTTGGCTGCAGCACGGGCGATCGCCGAGGTAATCCCCAAAGAAGAACTGACAGAAGAGTATATTATACCCGACGCTTTTGACATGAGGGTAGCGGATCGAATCGCTAAAGCCGTTGTCCAGGCAGCTATTGATACCGGTGCAAGCCGGATATGGTCAAGAGCAGGACAGGGGACGGAGTAATTGTCCTTCTAACCTCGCATATCGCTATTGGAAATTTATCACGAGGTTAGGGTACATTACTCCGCAGGGATGGGTCAATTCAGTTAGTAAATAGCGGTTAAATTTTTCATGCAAAACAACCTTTATGTCTCTAATAATACATATTCGGTTTCGCAGAAAGGACCTCATCAATATATATTGACTCGTAAGGAAGATCATCCATGGCCTCTGAAAAATCTTCGGCGGTACCATAAACCACCACACCATAGGTATAAATCCCTTCACCTTCAATGTATTCCAACGCATCCTGATAAAAGTCCAATTTATAAGGGTTGTAATCAAAGAGTTCGATGAATTCCTCCCGACCGCTTAAATAGCTGAGACGGGAATGAAAATGGGTTTCGTAGGTTTTTGCAAACTCTTCTTCTGTTCGAAGGGGCTCATCCCAGCGGTCATGCAGGTTAAACAGGGGATAGGCCACGGGATCCGGCCTGCTGTTTCCCGTGGGTTCATCCTGGGAGGGATTAAAGCCGATTAAATGCATCGGCTGGTTTTCGCTCCATCGGGTGCCGGTTGGGGTGGTACGAATTCCCACCCATTTGAAGTCCAAGGAGGGATGTTCGCGGGTAAGCTCAAGAAACTCCAGCATGGAATGGTCCTCTTCAAACACCAGATGCATCGAAAGGTAAGAAAGGGGATTTAACTCTTCCAGATAATCCAGGGTGATATCGTTAATACGCTCCGTTTCCATTTCCTGATAGTGCGCCGATTCTTCCTCGGAAACATCCTCGGACTCATACTGAGCAGGAT
>SKRE01000194.1 GCA_007118655.1 Clostridiales bacterium
ACCGCTCCGGAGATGACCGTTCTTCTTGGGGGCATGCGAACAATGGATGCGAACTTTAATGGAGAAAAGCATGGGGTATTTACCAAGAATCCGGGAACACTGACCAACGATTTCTTTGTGAACCTGTTGGATCTGGATACGGAATGGAAGCCAAGATCCGAAGAAAGAGAAGTGTTTGAAGGGTTAGATCGAAAATCCAAAGAAGTACAGTGGACCGCAACAAGGGTGGACTTAATCTTTGGTCACAACTCTGAACTACGAGCAATTGCTGAGGTGTACGGCAGTGAAGACGGCAAAGAAAAATTTGTCCATGATTTTGTGAAAGCCTGGAATAAAGTAATGAATGCGGATCGCTTTGATCTTAGCTAGGATACTGAAGCACGCTGGGAGTTAAAGAGAAAGAGAGCGTAAAATTTTGAAGGATATTAATATTGCTTGAAAACAGACTGAAAAAAGGACTCCTGATACTTCAGGGTCCTTTTTTTTGAGCGCTTTTAGTTTTCATTAGGAGTTATCTTTCTCTTCCGACAGGAGCGGCGTGAAAAGAAGGTTTGGAATCAATCTTCATTGCTATCCTCATCTACGCTTCTACCTAAGATTTCCTTTACCATTAAAGGCTGGTTGGTAATGATTCCGTCGATATCATATTGAAGTACCTCACGTACGGCCTCTTCCGTGTTCACGGTCCAAACCCAGACCCCTTTGTTGTTCTGTCGCGCCCTTCGAACAAAATCATGACTTAGCATCCCATGATGGGCCGTATAATAATCTACAGCTAACGTGCCAAGATCTCCCAGGCTGTAATACATAATTTGAGCCGTGATTATTTCAGGGTTCAGTTCGTGAACATAATTGAGAAGGCTGTTGCTGAAGGATTGAATATAAGCGGTTTCCTCCATTTCATGATCTTCAATAATTCGAACCAGTTCCCGGGCAAAAGCCGCATTATCTCCATTGGTTTTAACATCAATAAGAACCCGCGCCTCCCCTGAAGCAATTTCCAGCGCTTCATCCAGTGTAGGCAGAAAGGGATCTTCGGAATTGAAGTTGGAAGGCAGGTCCGCTTCAAGATTAAACAGTTCCTCATAGGTTAGTTCGCTTGCAATTTCAGGAAGTCCAAAGGTTCTTAATAAGCTGCGGTCGTGATGAAGAACGATAACCTGATCCTCGGTCATCATTACATCGAACTCGATGATATCCACATCCGCTTCCACGGAAGCACGAATAGCCTCCAGGGAATTCTCAAACTCATCCTGAACAATGGCCCGGTGGGAAATTACGGAAACATCCCTTCCGGCATAGATTGTATTTTGGTTGATAAACAGACCCATAAAAAATGTGGCCACAATGCTGACAACAAGAAAAACCGGAAGGAGTATTTTTTTCTTTTTCAACAGTCCAAATATTTTTTTTTCAAGATCCGCAAGGGACTGAATATTATAGGTTCGTAATCGGTCTTCCTTCAGATAATCCCCCTTGGTCTGTTTATAAAGTTTGGTAATAAAAATGATGTTCAAGGGAATCAAAATCAAGGAATATATATAGGTCAAAAAGCTGGACAATGTGACCAGATAATTTCGGAGAATATAGTTGACCTGAATATTCAGAACTTCCGGCAGGGAGGAAAGCAAGGTAAAGAACAGCGCTCCCAAAGAAAACAGGATAATATCAAAAATTAATAACTTAAAAAGCAGAATGAAGCTGATCTTTTTAGTTAATTTCATACTGTTTTTCATCCCTGTCCAGACCTTTTGATCTTCGATTAATACTTCGTGCAGGGTAAAGATCAAACGAAGAAGCAGATAGATAAACAGGATAATGACCAGAAAATAAAGGCTCCGGGTCAGAAAATTCGCCATAATGTTGTCCATTAGCAGCTGAGGGAAAGCGATAAGTTCTGATAACTCCGGCATAATGGGGATATTGACAATCGGAATGATCAAAAAGAAAAGAAAAGCAAGGTAAAGTCCTCCTAAACCAAGCATCCGTTTGATGGAAGCCAGGGAGGTCAAAATCCCTTCGGAAACAAGAATTTCTTTGTTGAAATTATTTTTATGGGCAAGGATAATCAAGGTCCCCACCTGGATAATCGTAAAAATAACCGCCAAGGTGGACAACAGGATAAGTCCGATGATTCCCCTGGGATCCAGGAGAAGAGAAAATGCTGCAGAGTTGATAAGAACTCCGGAGCTGACCAAAAGAAGAAGACGGTTTAAGAAATAACCTAAAAAAGGAATCAGCACATAGCTGCTTAACAGTAAATAAAAAAAACTGAACAGCAAATACTTTCTCCAGGATTTTCTAAAATCCCAAAAGCTGCTTAACATCAATTTAAACATTCACGATCCCTCCAAGAGAATTTCCAGTATTTCTTTTGTATACCCTGTATTATAGGGAAATACACACTGAATAAGATAAGAGACATTATCCGGGGAATTTATATATGACAGCAAGGAGATGAGCGTTGCGGCCTTAAGGGTTTTCAAGTCCGGATTTTAAGAAATATGATATAATATCAGGGAATGAAAGAACTGAGGAATACTAATAAAGATGGAGGGGTTTTCTGATGAAATTTGCAAAGCGTATGGAATCATTAAAGGCTTCGGAGATTCGGGAGATTTTAAAGCTTATTGAAAATCCAAAGATCATCTCCTTTGCAGGCGGTCTGCCGGCACCGGAATTATTTCCCGTGGAGGAAATGAAAGCGGTATCCAAGGCGGTATTGGAGGAAGATGGAGAAAAAGCGCTGCAATACAGCAGTACGGAAGGATATCTACCCCTGCGGGAAAAAATTGCGAAACGAATGGAAGAAGTGGGAGTCAAAACTACGGCGGACAATATTCTGATCACCAACGGATCCCAACAGGGTCTGGATTTATCGGGGAAAGTCTTTTTAAATGAAGGGGATATAGTGGTCTGTGAGAGCCCCAGTTATCTTGGGGCCATTAATGCGTTAAAATCCTATTCCCCCGGGTTTGTGGAAATAGATACCGATGATGAAGGTATGGATATGGAGATGTTGGAGAAGGTATTAAAAGAAACCGGCAACATTAAAATAATCTACGTGATACCGGATTTTCAAAATCCCTCGGGCAGAACCTGGTCCATTGAAAGACGGAAACGGCTGATTGAACTGGCGAATGAATATGACCTGCCGATTATTGAAGACAACCCCTATGGAGAACTGCGATTTGAGGGTGAACGTCCGCCGTCGATTAAAGCTTTTGATACCCAGGGGCGGGTTATTTACTTAGGAACTTTTTCCAAAATCTTCTGTCCCGGTCTGCGAGTGGGTTGGACCCTGGGAGATGGAGAAGTGCTGCAAAAGTATATTTTTGTAAAGCAAGGTGCGGATCTTCATACCAGTACCCTGACTCAACGGGAGATTAATAAATTTCTGGAAATCTACAGTATTGATGAACATATTGAAAAAATTAAAAAAGTGTATCGAAAACGACGGGATGTCATGATGGGGGCTATTAAGAAACACTTCCCTGAGGAGGTAAGGTATACCTATCCCCAAGGCGGACTCTTTACCTGGTGTGAACTTCCGGAAGGAATGGATGCCAAGGAAGTGTTTAAAAAATCCATTGAAGAAAATGTTGCCTTTGTTCCGGGAGGATCATTTTATCCTAACGGAGGGAAAGAAAATACTTTTCGCCTGAACTATTCCATGATGTCCGAGGAAAAAATTCAAGAAGGAATCCGGCGATTGGGGAAAGTTCTGGATAAGGAAATAGCCAAAAACAAATAATAATAAAGCTGAATCATAACAGTTTGAAATACCGATAGAGATAGATATAAAGCCGATGGGAGTGAGATTCCTGTCGGCTTTTGTGTTTGAAGATGAGCAGCAGGGGTGTGGTTGACAAAAAAAGAAGAGACTACTATAATGGAATTAACATATG
>SKRE01000042.1 GCA_007118655.1 Clostridiales bacterium
AGAGGAGAATGAAAGTGAAGAAAAAAGTTGCCATAGCCATTATATTTATCAGCATCTGGACCCTGTTCGTTTTATATCCCAATCCTTACCGCTTAGGGGTCAGCGGCGCAAGAATTTTAAATCCCGCCGTCAATCCCGAAGCGGTGGCTCATTTACTGGATCAGCTGCCGGAAACCCCAAGTGAAATTGAAGCCTACGTCCTTCGGGAAATTGTTCCCTATCAATACGATTGGCAAAGTTACGGAGTGCCCTTTTACTTTCCCCGTGTGGAAGAGGTTTTAGCCCGGGGAAGAGGAGACTGCAAAAGCCGCTTTGTAGTGTTGGCTTCGATTTTTGAGGCCCTGGACATCCCCTATGAGAAAAGTTTTTCCCTGAGTCATTTTTGGATCACCTATGAAGGAAAGGCAGTGACCCGGCTGGAGTCCGCGGAAAATGCCTTTTTAGTGCAGGGAGATGAGGGCGTGAGCCTGCAGATTCCCAGGGAGAGCTTACAGGACAGTTATGACACCTTAAAAGCAGGATTTTGGGACGCCATGCCCGGTCACCGTCAAGGAATGCTGTTTATGGGACCGCCCCTATCGGTAATCTTCGCCGGATTTTCATGGATTAAAGAAAAGACCGGATACGGCCTTCGCAACAAGAGAAGAGCTGTGTATATGGAAGGTCTTGCCTTCAGTGAAGATCTGATAGCGGTTATGAAAGAATCGTCCATAGTCCCCGGGGAAGAAACCCAGCCCAATGAGGCCTAAAAAATCATCCGACGGACCAACCAACAGAAAAGACCCCTGAAAATCCCGGCGAATAATCGGTTCGCAAAGGACGCTCAGGGGTTTTTCTTAATGTCTTCGGTAAACTTGAATCGTAAGTTTGCCGTTATCCAGTTCCACATTGGCGGAGTCGATCAGCATGCTGACCAAGTTCATCTGCTCGCTGGAATCCACGGTTCCCACCAGATTCCAGTAATATTCCTCCAGCTCTTCCTGTCGGGGTTTGTTCAGCTTTTTCGAAAGCTCTTTTAACTCCTCCCGATCCACAATGGAGGGGTATCCCGACATAATAAGGGAGGACTCGGTTTTTCCCTGGAGGATTTCAATGGAGATATCCTCCATTTTAAGATCAAAGTAATAGTGCATCAATTCATTTAACACCCGAATCAGCTTTTGTTGAACTTCCGTCATACTAGATCACTTCCTTTTTCAGAGATGTAATAATCGGTACCAGAAAAGCCGCCACAAAACCGCCGGAGAAACCGTTGTTATAAAGATTCATGCCTCCGTGAAGGGCGCCGACATTCATGACCATGGCCATGTGTAAAAACCCTGCCAGCACACCGTACTGCCAGCCGAACCGTCCCGGAATGGGAGCCAAGGTGGTTCCGAACAAGGCCCCAAGCAGGGCCCCGGTGGAGTTCACGTCCCAAATATTAAAGAGGGTGGCGAGGTAAATCCCCACAAAGATCGGCAAAATATTTTTCGTGTGTTTTCCAAAGGCGCCGAAGCCCACGATGGTGAAAATTCCTCCGATAATAGGACCGTTCAGCTCCCCGTTGACCATAACCACATATAAGGTGGAGATCAGACCGAGAATTCCCATATTGATCATCGTTACCCCAAATCCGTTCAGGGTGACAAAATCCGTAACCAACTGTCCCGCATGGGTGAGCAGATTTTTATAGCCTTTAAAATTCCAACGGTTGTAAAAGAGCCCGACCCCTATAAAGGAAAGAAAAAGCAGTCCTAAATAGATGGAAAAAGTGGGATTGTTCCCCGTGGATACAAAGAGAACCCCTTCGTGATTGTATCCGAAGGCACGGAATACCGCCATAAAAAACATTCCGGTAATTCCGCAGGTAAAACCGATGTTGTACAGGTTAAATCCCTGATGAAATCTGATGAAGTGAGCCGCCAGGGAAGGCAGCACAAAACCCGCCAGGGTTCCCAGCAAGACCCCCAGGAATATACCCTGTACCAAGGGGAAATCATAGCCGAAGGAAACCTGAGAGATTAAAGGTCCAAGGGCGGTTCCGAAAAATGCGGGAAGAATAAATTTGTTGAATTTCTCCTTTTGTACCCGACTGTATAAATAGACGCCCAAAAGAATCGGAAGAATATTAAAGGGGGTTTTTCCAAAAAGAGCAAAACCTCCAATGGTTAAGATCGCTGCAATTAAGGGACCGTTCATATTTACGTGGTTCCCTTTGGCAATTCCGATGGCCACAACCATTAACAGACCGCTGTTAAAGAGGGCACTGCCGATGTTGGCTATTTCAAAGTAGTCCGTAACCAGAATACTGGGGGCCACAATAATGGCTTGCATACCTTGAAAAATTTCCGGAGGCGTGTTAAACAAAAATCCGGAAAACATAATGAGCAGCGCGTATCCCAGCATAATATAATACTTGGTATTATCGGGAACTAAAACGAAGCTCTCCACTTCCTTTTCTGCTTTTTCAGTCTGATCCGTAAGATTTTCTCGAATAGAATGTACTACACTTGATTTAGACAACGTTGATCACCCTTTATGAAATATTTGTCAAACAATTCTATGGGATTTGAAAGGAATTTCAAAAAAATAATCCTTCTCTAAATTTCACTACAATTATATCATGAAATAAACCGCTGTCTACAGCACTTCCGCAAAAAAGATGAAATTTTCCCTTAAGGCATCCGGAAAACGAAAGGATTTTGCCGGAAAACCCTCGTAACATTGAATATTATTTAACGATTTTTCAGGATCCTTTTCGGGGATGCTGAAAAAGCTCGCCGTCCCGGATTTCTCTTTCAATCAGGCTGTTATACAGATGCATGATCTTTTGAACACACCTGTTTGCAGCCGAGGGGTAGGTGCAGCCGTTTATTTTTTTTATGGGCAGGACCTTAGGGGAGGTGCCGGTCATAAATGCTCCGGACATACGGGATAAATCCTTTTCATAAATGGGCGCCACCTCAAAGGGAATATGATGATCCTCCATCAGCTGTAAAATCTTCTCCCGGGTAATGCCCAGCAGCACCTGTTTCGCCGGAGGGGTATAAACGATGCGGTTTTTGACAAAAAACACATTGGAGCGGCTTCCCTCGGAGATTTCACCGGATTCGTTTACCAGTAAGGCTTCATAGGCATGGGTTTCCGCCAGTTTTTTGGCCACGGCTTCCCGAAACTCGGATTGGTAAACCTTTGCATTGGGATTTTCCCGGGTCCCGTGATATAAAATGGTATCCACCCCGATTTCGTAGAAGGATTTCGGGGGATAATTGCCGGGAATAAAAAAACCGTAGCAGTTTAGGGACCGCTGTCCGTTAAAATGGGTGACGATGATCTTCAGATTAGCGTTCTTTAATGAGTTTCGGGAAATCAGCGTGCGAATACTGTCCTCTAAGTCTCTTAAAGAAGACAAATCAAAGGAATCCTTAAGATTCAGGATCTTTAAGGAGATATATAAGCGGTTAAGATGTTCGGTTAAAAACAAAGGGATGCCGTTGATCACCCGTAAAACTTCATATACGCTTTGATCCTCGGGAATTTCCTCGTGAAACTCGGAAATATTCATAAACTGATGATTTTTGAACAGAACTTCTCCTGCAAGCTTTGTCATGGCCATTCTCCTTTACCGGTTACTATATGGTAATCCTATCACAGAATAATAAGATTAGGAATTCTTTTGAAAAAAATTCTTCAAAGAAAAAAACCGAAGAAACACAGCGGGTATGGGGAAGGATTTTGGTTGATAAGATCCAATAAGTGGGTTATAATGATCCATGGGTAAAGGGTCTGTGGTTGAAAGTCCAAGCCAGTCGCAGGCAAAAGGATCCACGTAAGGCAGTGAAAAAATTTCACTGGTGAGCATGGTGCGGCTTAGAGGTAAGTCCTGCCGAGAAA
>SKRE01000093.1 GCA_007118655.1 Clostridiales bacterium
ATCCAATCCTTGGGGATAAGCTGTTCCCCATCCCAGACACCCTGCTGTAAATATAGTGATCCGAATTTTGCCATATCCCTAGCCTTCATAAACATCATATCACCGTCCATATAATAGCCCTGGTAATCCGTAGCCCATTGCACATCAAAAATATTTAAGGGGGCAAATATTTTCTCTTCGGCATATGCCAAAGTGGATTTCCCTGTTGTTTCTGTTAGAATAACTGAAAGGATGTGGATCGCACCGGAATTGTATTCAAAGACTTCTCCCGGTTTATTTACCATGTCCCGTTCTAAGGCATACAGCAGTTGATGCTCACTTTCATAATACATCTCGAAGGAAGCATTGCCCGGCCCCCAACGAAAACCGGTCTGCATCGTCAAAAGATCCTCTATAGTAATGTCATTAATGCTTTCGTCCAAGTTATCGAGGTCTAACTCCGGAAGAAGATCCACCATTTTCTGATTTACACTTTCGATATAACCGTCTTCCATCGCCAGGCCGATCAACGAGACGACGACATTTTTGGTGATGGAATGAATCGTATGGGGCACATCGCTCGTGTAGGGATGAAAATTGGATTCGAAGACCAATTGTTCTATTAATATGAAAAATAAATTGTACTCCAGTTTAATTATAAGAGATATTTTAATTATAAATAACCGTCGGAGGATGTGCTTAACATCCTGCTGAAGGAGGGATCCATATCCGCCCACAGGAGGAAAGTTCACTCTGACAGCTCATCATAAAACCCTGGGTATTTAATCAGCTTTGTGATGTTACGGGAATCCCAGTATTGGGTATTGGTTTTTGTATAGGGTAAAATTAAGATGTAATAAAGATTCAAAGGATTAATGACATTGGCAGTTCCTTGGATGGCAAAACAGCGAAGTTGAAAATTTTATTCATTCCTTTTGAAGGAGGTACACCATGAGATATCGAGGTGCAGGCTTAATAATGCTAGCCGCCATATGTTGGGGTATTAGCGGAGGAATTGGTGATATACTAATAAATAAAGGTTGGGATCCTATTGTGATTTCTTTTTACCGAGGTGCCGTGGCATGGATATGTTTTATCGCTTGGTTCTTCTTTCACCCCAAATTAAATTGGATCACCTCTAGTCGTTTTCATATATGGTCTTTACTGGCAGGAGCCGGTGTTGCAGGGAACTTCACATTTTATTTTCTAAGTATCCAAGCTTCAAGTGTTGCGGTTGCTGTTACTTTAATGTATACTGCACCTGTGTTTGTTCTGTTAATTTCCTTTTTACTGCGGGCAGAGCGTTCCACTTGGTTTAAATGGACCTGCATTATTGTTGTCCTTATGGGGATTATTCTGCTTACCGGTGCCTATGATGTGGAATCGGTTTCGACGAGTTTTTTCGGGACAGCGGCAGGGATTGCGGCGGGGCTTTCTTACACATTGTTTATATTCGGCTTTAAAAATGCTTCGGTGATCGGAAAACCCCAGGCTTCTTTAATGAGCGCGTTTTTCTCCTTTTGTCTGATTCTTTTTCTTATTATGGATAAGGAGCAGGCAGCTCAGGTGTTGACATCAAATGATATCGGTTGGTTTCTTCTATTAGGGATTTTAGGAGCGGGTGTTTCATTTATACTCTACATAATAGGCATCCGATGGACAGCCCCCACGACCGCTTCTATGGTGGCGATGGTAGAACCGGTGACCGCTTCATTATTCGGGGTTCTGCTTCTTGGAAATTATCTGGCCGGCATGCAGCTGTTGGGGATGGTGCTCATTTTGGTTACGACTACCCTATTCAGTGTGAAGCAGACGTCTGAAAAAGTATAAAGACCAAAAAATCATTCTTCAAAAAACGGAAGATGACTCAACGGAGTCATCTTTTTTTCTGGAATCCATTATCCTTTCCGGTTTTGTGCACAATAAAGTTTTAAAATCGAGATTTATCAGTTTTTTACAATGGGAAATTGGGTATATTCAGGTTAATTATAAGCGTAGAATAAAGGAGGGTTCATTGTGGAAATTATCGCCAAAGGAAAAAAAATCGTTATCCGCTCTATTTCTATAGAGGATGCTTCGACTTTTACAAAGTGGTGGAATGACGGAGTTGTAATGGAGTCCGTAGGGTTTCCTGAAGGGTTGGGTATTACAGAAGATAAGGTACGGGAGGATTTTCAAAAGGAGATCCGTGAAAGGGAGAGGGGTTTTCCTGAACACCGCAGATTTGTGATTCTTGATCGATGGACGGAGCAACCGGTGGGGGAGATTTCCTTTGGGAAAATGGACTATAAGAAACGTAGCTGCAGGATCGGTCTGAAAATTGGAGAACCTTCTGAGCAGGGGAAGGGTTTGGGGAAGGATGCCCTTCGATTATTTATGGACTACCTATATGAACGTTATGGATTATGGAGTATTCAACTGGACGCCTTGGCCGATAACCGTCGGGCGATTACGTTGTATCAAAATATGGGATTTGAAATTATTGAAGAGATTTCCGATTACTGGACGGATCCCGAAGGAAAGTCCCGAAATGTGGTTTTTCTAGAGCATCGAAGAGAACCTGAAGGATTAGTGGAGCGCTTACAAAAACGTTGCAGTGTTCGGGATTTTGCAAAGGAGGGGATTGCGGAGGAAGTCATTGAGGAAATCCTGGAAGCGGGACGATTAGCACCCTCCGGAGGAAATGAACAGCCTTGGAAATTTGCCCTGATCAAGAATCGAAAGTTGATGAAGAGTATAGTAGAAACAGCCTATAATCAAGTGTGGATGCTGGATGCTGCATTTCTGGTGGTGCTGATTACCACTATTGTCTCTGATGAAAGAGGAGGACGGGATATTCAAATTGCCCGTTATCCGGATTTAGAGAGGCGAATAGAGAAGATGGATCTTCACTTTTATGGACGGATCAATCAAGAGGAGCATCAGACGAAGATTCCCGGTACACAAATGGTACTGGCAGCATTGGAATATGGAGTGGGATCCACCTGGGTGTCTTATTTTAAGGTGGAAGAAGTTAAAAATCTCTTAGGATTGTCAGCATGGGAAATTCCTTCGGAAATTCTGGCCTTCGGGTATCCGCAAAAACCGATGAAATCCAAGGCGAAAAAGCCGATGGAGAGTATCCTTATTCGATTTGATTAAGGGGAAAGATCAGGATTCATCGGAGCAGGTAAAATCTAAGGAGCCGTTTGAAAAACGGGACTGGTCTGTAAATAACGCGCAGATCCCGTCCCGTTCTTCATTACGACTTATTACTGGAAACATCACCGTCCACTCGGTAAAGAAGTTTCTCGGAACACGGCTGCTTAGCATCATCGTCCCGGTGGGCTACGGATAAGGTTTCCGGAGGGGAAAATCCGCTCCAGTTTTCAAACATCAAATGGTGGTAACCGCATCTTAGGCATTTATACCACACACGTATCATATACCTTCCTCCTTATGGTCTATAGTCATTACACCGCCTGTTACAGGTTATTCTCTACATAATCGATACCCATATTGGTAATTTCAATAAGGTATTCTAAAGAAAGGCGATGGATTTTAACAAATTCATCCTCTTCTAAGGATTTGTATGCGGACTCTGTGATTGTAAACGAGTTTCTGATATCCCGAGCAAAGGAATGGTAATTCGTTCTTTTATCGATTCGATTCAAAGTGATATGATAGGGTCTTCCAAAGGGGGCATTTTCCGTATATTTTCTATATAATTCTTTTAATAAATTCATTTTTAGTTTTTGAAATTTTTCGCTTGAGGACATAGTTTCATCTCCTTTCAATAACCGCTTACAGTTCATTGTTAACTTAACCGTTAAGAATAGTACCTCCGTTAATATGAATGGTTTGCCCCGTAATAAAGGAGCTTCCCTGTTCCCA
>SKRE01000033.1 GCA_007118655.1 Clostridiales bacterium
CGCCTACAATTGCCAGAGTAAATTCTCCGGGGTAATACCCCAAATTGCTAAGGAGAAAGATCCCTCCCATTATAATCAGTAACAGTCCCAGCCATTTTCGGTCCATTGCTATTCCTCCCTTGTTTTCTTTACTTTTGCCGAATCCAACGGAAAATTTCCACCGGGGTGGCATTTTTCCCGTACATTAATAGTGCGGTTTTGAAAATTTTACCTGCCAAACGCATGATAATAATCGTAGTGATCACTAAAATGCTTAAAGTCAGCACAATTTCCAAGGGAGGTATCCGGGAGGCAATGACCAATCGAAAGAGCATTACCCCCGGTGTAGACAAGGGAAAGTAGGATCCGACTTTGGCCACAATCCCATGGGGATTTTGTATGATTGCACCGATGAAAAACAGGGGAAGCATGGGGATAATAATAAGCACCCCCTGGAAATTTCCCGCAGCGTAAATATCGTTGATGGTCGCTCCCATACTTACAAAGAGCGCGGAGAACATCAAATAACCGATCAAAGCATACAAAAGCATTAAGGGCAGTTCTCTTACAAATAAATACTCCAGTACCGGCACATCAAAGTAATAAGTTGCTACCAGCATTCCCACCATGGCCCATACCCCTACTTGAATGAGGCCCAGAAAAAAATATCCGATAATTTTTCCCTGCATGAGGTCCCGGGCACTTACGGAGGATAACAGGACCTCCGTCATCTTATCCCGTTTTTCCTGAGTAGCGCTCTGGAAGGTCATGGTTCCGGAAATAAATACGGAAATCAGAATCATTCCCGCAAATACTCCGGGTATTAGACGGTTGAGAATGTCCTGGTCCTCTTCCAATAAAGAAGCCTGTTGGATGGAAAAGTCCGTTGTGATATAAGCCGCCACCTCCCGGTCAATACCCGATTCATCCAGTTTTCGCTCTTGCAATGTCTGGTTTAATGCCGCTTGAAATCCGGTCAAGGGAATAAGGGAATCATCTCCGGAATACAGAGTGAAAGAATGGTTTTCAAAGCCCTCTTCGTCAATGATAATATAAGAGGTTCGTTCTTCTTCAATGGCTATTTCCTGCAGTTCACTAACATCCCCTTCATAGTTTTCCAATTGGTACTGATTCGAGTCCACATTCTCTTCCAACATTTCATAAATACCAATTTCATCCACCACATAAATGTAGTCCAGCTGGTTTCTCTCCAAGGACTCCAACATTGTGGGAAGAGCACCGAACAGAATCATAATTAAAGGGGTTAAGCCCATGGAAATTAAAAAGGTTTTGTTGGTTAAATTTTTTTTAAGCTCCCACAGAGCGACTTTAAAGGTTTGTCCCATGATTTTCCCCTCCCTTGGCGATGTTTACAAAAATATCATGGAGGGAAATCCGGTCCATATGAAGCTCTTTAATGTTGATTCCTCCCGGTAGCTGTCTGAAAAACTCTTGGGGAGTGGTGTCCTTTATCAAGTAGATTATGGATTTTCCCTCTTCCTCTTGGACTTTTTCAACACTTGGAATTTTATCAAATACTCCCTTAGGGTTTTTGCCATATATCATACACTTAAAGTCGGCAAACTGCTCCTTAACTTCATCTAAGGTTCCGTAAATCACTTTTTCCCCCTTATTGATTAAAAAGATACGGTTGCATAGAGCCTCCACTAAATTCATTTGGTGGGAGGACAGTAAAATACTGACTCCGGAATCAGAGAGACTACGGATTTCCTCCCGGAAAAGATCCTGGCTTACAGGGTCCAGTCCGGAAAAGGGTTCATCCAGGATCAAAAACTCCGGCTCATGAATAACCGACCCGATAAACTGAACTTTTTGAGCCATGCCTTTGGACAGTTCCTCTATTTTTCTCTTTTCCATTCCCCCCAGATCAAATTTTTCGAGATACTCCGATAAACGGGCTTTTGCTTTTTCCTTTGGATATCTCTTCAGTCCCGCAAGGTAAAAGATAATGTCCTGAATCGAAACGTCTTTATAGAGACCCCTTTCTTCCGGTAAATATCCGATTTTTTCTAAGGGCAGTCGTTCTTTTTTTCCTCCGAGGTAAAAGTTCACTTCTCCCTTATCGGGATAGATCATTCCCATAATATTACGAATCAACGTGGACTTGCCGGCTCCGTTGGGTCCGAGGGTCCCCATAATATCCCCTTTTTTCACATCAAAGGAAATATTTTTGACCACTTCCACTCCTCCAAAAGCTTTGGTTACATTGGTTATGGACAGTGTGTTTTCCATAAGATTTCCTCCTGAAATATAGTATTTTATGATTTGTTATATTTAGCCTTAAAGCATTTTTGATCTTCATGCTATTTATCAGCAGTTATTGAGCACTGCCATCATTATAAGATTCAGTATACATCCTTTCCCGGTCCCGGTTCTCTTTCATTTTTTTTAGCAGTGATATCAGCATTCCCAGGGAAAAAATCATAATGCCCCCTAAAACCCAATTGGAGTAAATCGAGGGAATAAATAGCGAGGTGGCATTCCATCCCATATGCATCAAAATCGGTGCCCAAAGGGATTTTGTGTACTCGTAAAGCAACGCGAGGACAATGCCTCCTAAAAAAGCATACGTCCCCTGTAGCCAATTCAAATGAAAAATACCGAAAATCAAGGCTTGCGAAAAAATTGCCAAAGGCAGGGGCAGTCCTTTTTTTAACTGCTGATAAATAATACCCCGATGCATCACCTCTTCAAATAAGGGTACTGCAATGGCTATGGATAAAAATATCAGCAGGAAATTCCCCTCGGCGGGGATAATGGACTCCATAATCTCCCCGTGGCTGGGGAACAGACGATAAATATTGGTTAAGGATATCAGGGCAAATAGAAATAAGGAGAAAAAACCTCCGATAAAAACACTCTCTAGGGTTGTCGAAAACCTCATTTTACTAAAGTTTAAGATTTGAGAAAGATTTTCCCCCCGAACTTTATAGACAACCCAAAATATGGCGAGAGCAATAAGACTTGCTATAATCAGTAATACGTTGGTGTTGCGGGCAAAAAAAGCATCAAAGCCTTCAGGGCTTCCCGCCTCTCTATACAGTAAGGTGTAGTAAACACCTAATAAAAACCCAGCTATAATATTCGCAACCAGATATGCGACAAAGGTCCCGAGTATAGTTATAAGAATCTGCATTATTTTTTTCATGATGTCCCCCTTATTATGGAACTGTGCCCTCTTTTTAATAAAGTCCCTTCGAAATCTCCTTGTGGGATTCCCCTTGTGCGAATTTTTTTGATGGGAAAGATTGTTGCTACCCCATATCATATACCCAAAGAGGAAACAGCAAAACCATATAAGGCACAATAAATACTCCAATAAAGTAGTAAAAGTAATACTAGGGCTAATAATCCGATAATCACAAGAGGCTTCGATATAAAGAGCATAAAAAAAACGGAATCGAAATCCGGGCTTTTCCATGATATACTAAGGGAAATCTTTCAAACAGAAAGGAGCCCATTTATGTCTCAACCTCCAAACAATCTTCAGATTTGGATCGATGCCGACGGCTGTCCCGTGGTCAACGAAACCATTGGCCTGGCCAGGGATTACAAAATCCCCGTAACCTTGGTAAAAAACCATGGAGTTTACTTGGAAAGTGATTACGCCACGATCATCACCGTGGAAATTTCCAATGACGCTGCGGATTTTTACATCCTTACCCAAATGGCCCCGGGAGATATTGTGGTTACCCAGGATAATGGACTCTGTGCCATGGTCTTGTCAAAGAAGGGTCACTGCATCGATCAAAACGGAAAAATCATCAATGAGGATAATATTGACTTTTTACTCCAATCCCGACATATCAGTCGAAAAAGCCGGATGCAAAATCA
>SKRE01000176.1 GCA_007118655.1 Clostridiales bacterium
ACTCCATCAACTTCTTCTCTATTGATATCTTCCAGAACTACTTCCAAAGCAACAATATTTCCATGTATATCACTTAGGACTGCATACTTCAATGAATAACCCCCTATTCGTTAGCAATTTCAGATAACGTGCCGCGGCTTAGCGATGTCGGATTTTGCCATCAGTTCGATTCCCTTTTTTACTATCCCTTTGCATAATATTGTCGATGGAGCTGACGCATTTCCTCTTCCAGTTCCGGTACAGGTCCCTCTACTACGGTATCGCGAATCACGTCCTCAATAGCCAGGTTCCGAACCCGTGAGGGAGGAACGCCGATCTCACCCAACCACTTCACCAACTGCTTTGAAGAGCTTGCATATACAATCCTTCCTAAACCAACCCATCCATGGGCTGCTGCGCACATCGGACAATGTTCCCCCGAAGTATATACGGTGGCTTTGCTTCTTTCTTCCGGTATCATGTTTGCCGCTGCCCATCGGGCCAAATAAAATTCCGGGTGCTGGGTGTGGTCGCCGCTGGCAACGTGATTATGGTCTTCTGCAAGCACCGTATCATCCCCTGACACAAGCACTGAGCCAAACGGCTGGTCACCTTTTACTAATGCAGTTCTTGCCAGTTCAACACATCTTCGCAGGTATTTCAAATCGGTATTGCTTATCATTATTAAACCCTCCTCGTATAACATTTTTAAGTCTTAAACCGGTTTGAAGACTTTACCTATATCGCCTTCCCGGCATATCTTCTACCTAATATTCTAACCCTTTAACGGCCTTTCGTGAAGGGTTTTTGGGGGATAAAAGTTAACCGCCTAACGGTTCGATGCTAATCGATACCGAAAGACGGTTAGTAAAAATATTCATCGGTTATTCAGGATTAAAGTCGAATGTTACACCTTCAGAATAGTTGTTTGCTGAATTCCAAAGCAAATATTCTTCAACTCCATGATCATGTAACGCACGAATTTGTTCCGACACTTCATGGTCACCGTATACCATATAGTTCCCTGCTCCGAGATAAGCAGCGGTAAAAGCCTGCAGCCAAGGTCTGGTTGTCGGTGCATCCTCGCCTAAAGCGGCTAAAACTTCATTTTCAACTTCCATATAATTATATACGAGGTTATAGGGTTCTAAATCAGGCACAGCAATGCCTAGGTTTCCCCGACCCCAGTGACTCGGATAAATCATGGAAGAAATCACATCAACATTCTCAGAAATACGTGTGAAACTTTGTCCGATATTCGGCTCTTCCCGAACCAGTGCCGCATAGCCAAAAATATCAACGGAAAGGTCAACATTGTAAGGCTTCAATTCTTCCCGGGCATAGGCAATGAAATCCGTTACCGCATCCACACGCTGCTGTACATTATCTGAACCACTTTCTCCATATTCGCCGCGGGAATAGTTTAACTGCTCATCCATGGTTGCAAACCCTTCAGGGAATCGGACATAGTCAAATTGAATATCCCGGAAGCCTAATGCCGCTGCTTGTTTGGCAACTTCCACATTGTGTTCCCAAACTTCCTTCTCATAGGGATTCACAAAGCTTGCTCCGACTCTATTGGACCATACTTCTCCATTCTCATCCGTAAAAGAAAGATCCGGACGGGCTTTTGCTAAACGGGTATCTTTAAATACAACAATCCGTGCAATCGGATAAATATTATGCTCTTCCAAGTGTTGCATTAACTCTTCCGCATTAAGATGGCCTCGAGTGAACTCCTGAACGTATTCATGATCGGAATCCAAATCCATCACGATGGTGCCGTCATCATCTTTGACGTCAATCACCATTGAATTCAGTGGGGTTGAATTAAGTAACTCGGTTAACTCATCCATCTTTTGACCCCTTGCGGATCCTGCCGTAAGAAAAATGCCTTTGACGCCATCTTCCGGATAATCAATATTCACCAAACTCTCGTATCTAAACTGTCTTGGAAAATCATTCGGAATCGATAAGATCGGCTCTACCGATACCTCTAAGAAGGTTGTTTCCCTTTCACTCACCTGCTCCGTCTCTTCATCGGAGTTTCCCTCAGCGAACACGCTTGTTGAAAGGAGTATCGCTGCTGACAGGCCAATCATCCCCATAACCAAATATTTTTTTAGTTTCATTCGTCAATTTCCCCTCTTTCTTCCTGAGTAATACTGCCACTCGTTTTTTTCATTTTCCTCTGTTATTCCTCTTCCAGTGCTTCTTGAATGGTTCGCTGCAGCTCTTCAATTTGCTGTGCCAGATGACTCAATTCTTCATCGAGTACATAGAAATGTTCTCTCATTGTTTCGTGCTGCTGATTCAGTTCATTGATTCCATCAGTAAAGATATCGTAGGTGGCGTCTTCATCAGCCAATCCTTCAAAATAACGCTCCTGTGCCTCTATTGTATCCTCGTATTCTTCACGAAAGGTGCCCAGAGTTTCTAAGAATTGATCAATATCTGCTGCTAAAGTATCCAGTTCGTTTTCATCTAATCGTTCCCCTTCATAGTCCCTTAACGACTCTGCATGGGCAGCGTATTCTTCTTCCAACGCTTCAAAACGGTCCATTCGTTCCCTTCTATCCGAAAGATTCGAAAACACAGCAGAAGATCCGTCTCCCAACGTTGACAAATCATCATCGGTGTCCAGAGTCTCCTCAAAGCGGGTTTGCAGCTCTGCTTCGTCTTGTAAAAGAAGGTTCAGTTCCTCCACGGTCTGCCCGTGGGTTTCTTCCAATTCATTTGCCGTTTCCCCAATGGTCTCTATTCCATCGTCCACACAGCCTAAGAGTAAAGCGCCGCTGCTTAAAAGCAAAAGCAACATGCTTATCATAAAGTACCGTCGTGTTTTTTTATTGTATTGCATACCCTATCTCCTTTCAAATTATAAATATCAATAAAGCTGATAAATCTTCAAAACTGAATGGTTTCTTCCCCCCTTTAGAATGTCGTTATTATATCATTTTTCCCAAGGAATTCCAATGAAAAAAGACTACCCGGGGATAAAATTGTAAATGGAACTGACAAACTTCCTCTTCGAGTTCCGGAACCCCTCAAGTACCGGGCAGAATTGCCTCAGTGAACTAACTGGAATGTCCATAAAATACGAACTCAAATCCAATTAAAAAGAGGACAATGACTCCGTCCCACTGTCCTCCACTGTCCTCCCTATGTCTTTCGCTTAACATTCTTGATCCCCAGTTCCCCCTTCTTGCTGTCTTTAAATCCAAAGGACGCGGTGCATTTTTCATTGGTCTTCGGCAATACGATGCTTACGTCGTCAATTTGCCCTTTTTCAAGCAATGCTTTGATCATTTCTTCATCGATCTCCAGTCCATACCGCTTCAGGCTGTCCTTCCATACGGTGAATTTGCAGTTTTCCTTCCAATTGCTGCAGTAAAATGCTTTGCTGTTCTCAAAGACTTCCCCGGTGTCGCATGCGCGGCACTTTCCGAAAACAGGCTTTTCCCCTCTTTTTTTCCTTGGGTTCTGCTTCCCTTTAGTCCTCGGGGACTTCCTTACGCCGGAAGTTTGTACATTGGGGGAATTACTTGATCCCAGTACTTTTTGGGTGTTTTTCTTAATATAATCCTCCAGCTTTACCATATATTCATCGGACTGGATCTCTCCGTTGGCAATCATGCCCAGACCCTTTTCCCAGCTGGCCGTGAGCTCCGGTTTTAAAAGGGAGGGGATGGACTGATAAACCACATCATAAATGGATTCTCCCAGGAGCGTCGGGGTCAGTATTTGGGTCTTTTTGTTTAAGGAGATATAATGGATCTTTTGTAGTTTATTCAGGATTCCCGATCGGGTGGCACTGGTGCCGAT
>SKRE01000173.1 GCA_007118655.1 Clostridiales bacterium
ATAAGAATTTTTATGCTGCAGTGTATTAAGGAGGTCGAAAGGGGTGTTAATGTGAACAGTTTTTTTTCTGATGATTATTATAAATGTATTTTCGAAAACAGTCTCGATGCGATTATGATCACAAAACCCGACGGACAGATTGCAAAAGCCAATCCTGCCGCCTGTGAGATGTTGGGATGGACAACGGAGGAGCTTAGCAGGGTTGGGAGGGACGGAGTAATCGACCTGGAGGACCCGAAATTAAAAGAGACTTTAGAGCTAAGAAAAAAAAACGGCAGGGTTAGAGCAGAACTTTACTTCCTTAGAAAAGACGGAACGAAATTTCTGGTAGATTTGACTTCAAGTTTATTTAGAACCAAAGAGGGAGAAATGTGGGCCTCAATCATTATGAGGGATATGACAAAAGTCAAAGAAGCGGAAAAGATTTTAATGGATGACAAAGCTGTATCGGAAAAGCTGGCAGCCTATGACTGTCTTACGGGAGTATTGAATCGAAGAGGATTTATGAAGCGTTTGGGACAGGAAATAGAAAAAGCGAAACGGGAAAGACAGGTATTGGGATTAATTATGACCGATGTGGATTTGCTTAAAACTGTTAATGATCATCATGGCCACTTAGCAGGAGATCAAGTGCTCAGTAGCTTTGCAGCGGTCTTACAAGAGAATTTAAGACTATATGATGTGCTGGGGAGACTTGGGGGAGATGAATTTATTGTTGTTCTTCCCGATACCAGGGATGAAAAAACGAAGGAAATCGCTGAGAGACTGCGGGAAAAAGTTGAAAAAATGGAGGTTCAGTATGAGGGAAGTACAATTAAAATCACCGCAAGTTTTGGAGTAAAGATGTACCGGCCCGAAACAGAGATGAGTATCGATCAGCTGATTTCAAGGGCGGATGAATATTTGTATCGTGCCAAGGCTGTCAGGAATAAAGTGTATAAGGGATAATCGGGTTTTTGGGCCATCCTTTGGGTGGTCTTTTTATACTTGGAAATAAATGATAGCAATTATCAAATAGATGGTTATATAATACATTAAGTGGTATAATTATACCATAGAATATATTATACGAGGAGAATTACTATGAAAACCAAAAAAATGGTCATATTGTTATTGGTTTTTTTGCTTGTGCTGGGATCCATATATACTTTATCTGCTTCAAGAGAAAAGACGGAGGAAGACCAGGAGCCCATCGGAGAAAATCCTGTTTATAACCGGGATGATTATGCTGTGGCTACCTTTGCCGGAGGTTGCTTTTGGTGCATGGAACCGCCCTTTCGAAAGCTGAACGGTGTAATCGATGTAATTTCCGGATACACCGGTGGAGATACAGAAAACCCCACCTACGAACAGGTAACCGCCGGTGGTACAGGTCATATAGAAGCCGTAGAGATTATTTATGATGAAAAGCGGATCTCCTACGAGTCCTTGCTGGAAGTTTATTGGAGACAAGTTAATCCCACCGATGATGGAGGCCAATTTGTAGACCGCGGATATTCGTACACTTCCGCCATATTTTATCATGACGAAGTACAAAAAGAATTAGCGGAAATCTCTAAAGAAGCCCTGGAAGCATCCGGCCGCTTTGACGAGCCCTTGGTTACCCCAATACGGGAGGCGAAAACCTTTTACCGGGCGGAAGAATATCATCAAAACTATGCGGAAAAAAATCCCCTCCGCTATAATTTTTATACCAGAAACTCCGGCCGGGACGAATTTTTAGACGGCGTTTGGGGAGAGGAACGGGAATATGTGATTCCCAATGAAACCAGCGGGTTTGTAAAGCCTTCCGATGAAGAACTCAGGGAAATGCTGACCCCGCTGCAGTACCGGGTTACCCAGGAAGACGGTACGGAACCCCCATTTAATAATGAATACTGGGATAATTATGAAGACGGGATTTACGTGGATATCGTGTCGGGAGAACCGCTGTTCAGCTCCCAGGATATGTATGACTCCAAAACCGGATGGCCGAGTTTTACCAGACCCTTAGTGGAGGAAAATATTGTTGAGCGGGAGGACCGAAAGTTCTTAATGGTTCGAACCGAAGTCCGAAGCCTTCATGCAGATTCCCATTTAGGGCATGTATTTGACGACGGACCGGAACCCACAGGGCTTAGATACTGCATGAATTCAGCAGCCCTTCGATTTATTCCGAAGGATCAGCTGAGCCTTGAAGGCTATGAAGAGTTTGAAAGTTTATTTGATAATTGATTGATACAGGGACCGTCAAAACCGATTGATGGTCTTTTTTTTGTTTGGGGGAAGGACAGGACAAAGGGGACAGGGGAACGGAGTAATGGTCCTCTCCATTTATGGTGAGCGGACAATTACTCCGTCCCCCTGTCCTCGTCCCCCTGTCCTGCCGTCCCCTTACTGATAAATTATCAATTTATGCAGGAATTTTGAAGAGCCGTATTGAATAATAGTTAAGGAGAGTATAGTGAAAGATAAGGGCGCAATATTGTCCAAGGGTAACCAAAGTCATACAACCGGAATTAATAGGAGGACTCAAGTTGAAAAAAACCACTCAAGGGGATGCCAGTAATAAAAAAGCTATAACGCCTTTTAAAGAAAAAAAAATACTTCTTATGTTCCTGTTCTGGTTCACCCTGTTGGGGAGCACCGCCTATGGAGAAAATGAAGAAAGCATCCTTCAGCTTCGGTGGGATCACCAGTTTCAGTTTGCCGGCTATTATGCGGCCCTGTGGGAAGGCTATTATAAGGAGGCGGGATTCGATGTGAACATCCGAAGTGGATTCGATGAGAATGGAGAGGTGGTCTCCGCCCCAAAAGAAGTTGGGGAAGGCCATGCGGATTTCGGCATCGGAGCCTCGGATATTTTAACCTATCAGGAAAATGGATACGATTTTACCGTGACGGCCTCGATTTTTCAACGAAGCCCCGTGGAGTTTTATATGCTGGAAGAGACCTCTTATCAGAGTTTAGTGGACCTTACGGAGCTGAATGTGGCCCGGAGGGAAAATGATTTATTGGATATTGAACTGCAGGCGATGCTGGTCCAGGAGGGCATTGATCCTAAAGGAATGCCCCGGATTTCAGCGGAGTATGATTTTTCCATCGAAGATTTAACGGGGGGCTATTTTGATGTTATTCCGGGATACTTGGGTACAATTCAGTATCAAGGAGACCTTGCAGGGGTTGCGCTGCAAACCATACAGCCGATTGATTATGGCATTGATTTTTACGGCGACAGCTTGTTTACCAATGAGGCCTATGCTTTAGAACACCCGGAAAGAGTTAATGACTTCCGAGAGGCCAGCCTGAGAGGCTGGGAATATGCCTTGGAAAACCCTGAGGAGATTATTACAAGAATGCTTGAGGAATTTCATGATCCAAAAAGGATGTCAGCGGAAGAATATCGCAGGTATAATGAGTTCCAAAAAGAGCAGGTAATGGAATATACACTTTTTCCCATTGTGAGCCTGGGAAATATCAATCCTTATCGGTGGGAAGAGATGGAAAGAATTTTGGTGGAACTGGAAGTGATCGAAGAAGGACGGGATTTGGATAATTTTGTTTTTGATTATCAACGAATGCTGGAACAGCGGCGGGAGCGGGTCATCAGCATATTGGCTGCCGTTTCCCTGGGACTGGGCATAGCAACGGTGTTGTTTGGGGTTTACTATATCGCCTCGAAAAAAACCATGGGAAAGCTTCAACGGCTTGTCAATGAGGCGGTAAGAGAAAAGCAAAAGCAGGAAGGGATCATTTTGTACCAATCCCGACTGGCGGCCATGGGAGAGATGATCGGCCATATTGCCCACCAATGGAGAC
>SKRE01000144.1 GCA_007118655.1 Clostridiales bacterium
GAAGGAAAAGCATAGACAAAAAGTGGTGAAAACCGGCTTTTTATCTATGCTTTTTTGATGTTTCACAAGGCTTTATTTATGAGAAAAAGGATATCCATTCCTGATTATTGGATAGAAAAAAACAAAGGTTTTGTGGTATGATATTGATAAGAATCAGAGGAGGGATTTTATGGAGAATGAATTTCAAGAAAATTTAGAATTTGCAAAGAGCATGGACCGACGGGACCCCTTAAAGGACTATCGTGCCAGGTTTCATGTAAAGGAAGATGAAATTTATATGGACGGCAACTCCTTAGGTCTCAGCTCCCAGGATGCTCAGCAGTCCATAGAACGGGTAGCAAGGGATTGGAAAAATGAAGGGATTAAAATTTGGGGAATGGAACAGGGAAGGTATTTTAATTATCCCAAACTGGTGGGAGAAAAACTGCGGGGGATGATTGGGGCAGAGGCGAATGAAATCATTCTTAACGGCAGTATTACCACCAATTTGCATCAAGCCCTGGCCACCTTTTATAAACCGGATAAGGAGCGGTATAAAATTTTAGTGGATGAGTTAAATTTCCCTACGGACATCTATGCGGTAAAAAGTCTGATTGAATTAAAAGGATATACAGAAGACGAGGCCTTAGTAACAGTAAAAAGCAGAGACGGTCGAGAGATCTTGGAAGAGGACATTATTGAGGCAATGAAGGAGGATGTCGCTTTAATACTTCTACCTTCGGTGCTGTACCGCAGCGCACAACTGATCAATATGGAGCAAATCACCGAAGAAGCCCATAATAGAGGGATTATCATCGGCTGGGACTTAGCCCACTCCATTGGCGCTATTCCCCATAATTTCAAAAAAATCGATCCGGATTTTGCCGTATGGTGCACCTATAAATACTTGAACGGCGGACCGGGATCCGTAGCGGGCCTTTACATTAATCGAAAGCACTTTGAAAAGGAGGCGGGACTGAAAGGATGGTTCGGCAATCGGGACGACCGGCAGTTTCTCTTGGAACACCGATTTGAACAGGCAGAAGACGCCGGGGGTTGGCTCCAGGGAAGCCCTCATATGCTTTCCATTGCCCCTTTGGAAGGTTCCTTAACCATCTTTGAAGAAGCGGGAATACAAAACATTCGGGAAAAGTCCCTGATCATAACGGAATACTTGATGTTTTTAGCGGAAAAACGGTTGCTGGATTTGGGATACGTTATTGGAAATCCCCGGGAAAATCATCGGAGGGGGGGGCATGTATCCTTAGAACATGAAGAGGCTTACCGCATCAGTCTTGCCTTACGGGATCACGGAGTAGTGCCGGACTACCGGGAGCCCAATGTTATTCGCTTAGCTCCCGTGGCATTGTACAACACTTATGAAGAAGTGTTTCGATTGGTGGAGATTTTAGAAAAAATTGCGAAGGAGAAAATTTTTGAAACATACTCCTTGGAAAGAGGAACGGTATTATAAGGGATCGGAACCTAAAAATGAAAAGGAGGGAAGACCTTATGGAAGTAACCATATTAGTGGATAATCAAACCTTTGTGGACCAATATTATTTCGGCGAGCCGGGAATATCCTTTTATATTGAAACGGAGGGTAAAAAGGTCTTATTTGATGTGGGCTACTCCGGTATTTTCCTCGATAATGCAATGAAAATGGGAATTGACATAGGGGATGTGGATTACATCGCTTTATCCCATGGGCATGATGACCATACGGGAGGGCTCTCGGAGTTTATAAAAGGACAAAGGGAAAAACAGAGGAACGGAAGTCGAATAAAGCCTCCGGTCCTATTGGCTCATCCCTGGACTTTTTATTATAAAGAGTCGGAAAAAGGGGAGGAAAACGGTTCAATGATCCCCCGGGAGACTTTAGAAAAACATTTTTCTCTGCATCTATCCAAAAATCCCTATTGGATCACCGACCGATTAGTATTTCTAGGAGAAATTGACAGGAGCAATGATTTCGAAAACAGGGAACCCTCTGGACGGATGTTAAATAACGGCAGTATGGAGCAGGACTATATGATGGATGACTCCGCCTTAGTGTATAAAGCCAAAGAGGGACTGGTAATTCTAACGGGCTGTGCCCACGCCGGGATCTGCAATACGGTGGAATATGCAAAAAAAGTGACAAAGGAAGAAAAAATCCACCGGGTAATCGGAGGTTTTCATTTGCTGAGTCCCGACCAAAAGCTCTTGGAGGAAACCTTGAACTACCTGAAAAAACAGGAAATAGGAGAAGTATATGCGGGACATTGCACAGATTTACAAAGTAAAATCGCGCTTAGTCAAGGGTTAAATATTAGAGAATTGGGTGTAGGAATTAAAAAAGACTTCTGTTGAAGTCTTTTTTTTGCATTATTTTTTGATAATAGTTCGTGATTAGGATAGGAAAATGGGTATAGACTGTAAAAGAATGGAGTTAGGAGGAAATGAATTGAATAACAAAGAGTATGTATGGTATTTAAGTTATGGTTCGAACTTGAATAAAAATCGATTCAACTGTTATATTCTGGGAGGGATACCGGCGGGGGCCATGGAATCGGAAAAAGGCTGCAGGGACGCAGCAGCGCCGATCAAGACTCGGGGGAAAACAATTCCCCATGAGATGATTTTTGCCGGCAGCTCCACCCGCTGGAACAACAAAGGGGTCGCGGCAATAGATCCGAAGGAGGATCCTACGGCCCTCACCTACGCCAGAATGTATCTTATTACGAAGGACCAATTTTTTGACTTGGTAAAGCAGGAAAATTATATTCCCTTAGATCAAAAGCTTCATTGGACGTTACCGAAAGCGGGCGAGAGTAAAGTGATGTTCCCGAATAATTGGTATGGCAAGCTGCTCCATATGGGAGAGGAAGAAGGCTGTCCGATTTATACATTCACGATTCCCGGGGATTTTCAGCAGCTGAAAATCAATCCTCCCGACCGGAGTTATATAAAAATCATTCAAAAAGGCCTGGAAGAAACCCATATATTTTCCCTATGGGAAGTGGAAAAATACTTAATCCAACTTCGGGGCATAAAGGGATTTTATTCAAGGGAAGAGCTGCAGGAAATCCTAAGAAATCCATAAAGGCTGTTTCAATAAAAAAATAAAAAACAAATCGCGAGGAGGGATGGGATGGTACATTGGTTTTTTACGTTTTTAATAACCTTTGTAGTTTTTATGATCATTGATTTAATTTGGCTGGGATTGATCGCAAAAAATCTCTACAAGAAGTATTTGGGACATTTAATGAAGAAAAATGTTAATTGGACTGCTGCCATTATTTTTTATTGTATCTTTATTGCGGGACTGATCTTCTTTGTTATCGATCCAGCCCTGGAAAATGAAAGTGTAAGATACGCAGTACTTGCGGGAGGAGGTTTTGGGCTGATCACCTATGCTACCTATGATTTAACGAATCTGGCAACCTTAAAGGATTGGCCGATTGCGGTTACCGTGATTGACTTGATTTGGGGAACGGTACTATCCGGGGCTACCGCAGGGGTTTCCTTTGGCATTATTAATTATTTATTATAATATAAAGTTTTTCGGCAGGGCGGTTAGTAACGTAAAACAAATCTAAAAAGAAGGTGATGACAATGAAGCAAAACTATCTAAACGGTAAGGATTTTTATAATATTTTTCGTCACGGGGCCATGGAAGTAATCAATAACAAGGATCATCTTAATAAAATTAATGTATTTCCGGTTGCCGACGGGGACACCGGCAGCAATTTGGCAATGACTCTGAACTCTGTAATCGACTATACCCAAGTGGTGGATTCCTTTCACGAAACCAGTAAATCCATGGCGGAAGCTTCCATCTACGGAGCACGGGGAAACTCCGGAGTGATTTTTGCCCAGTACATTTCCGGTATTGCCTCGGCCAGTGAAGGAAAGGACCGAATTTCTTTGAAAGACTTTATTGAGGTCATCCGAAAGGCCTCGGAAGGGATCTATGACTCCTTAGTCAATCCCGTGGAAGGAACCATGCTTACGGTTATGAAGCAGTGGTCCCTGTATTTATCCGAGCATAAGGATAAATATCAGAATGTAGAAGAAATGTTCTTAAATTCCATCGATGAAGCCAAAAGTCTTCTGGCCAAGACCCCGGATCAATTGGAAATCTTAAGAAGGCATAATGTGGTGGACTCTGGAGCCAAAGGTTTCGTTTATTATTTGGAGGGAATTATTAAGTTTATTCGGGGAGAGACTATTGAAGTTTCCCGGGATTTTCAAGGAGCAGGGGTCCTCAATCAAAGCTACGACCGAAAACATGAAAACACCGAGTTCCGATACTGCACGGAAACCTTGATTAAGGGAAGCGTGGATAAAGACCAATTAAAAGAAGCTCTGGGGGCCTATGGAGATTCCATTATTGTTGCGGGAAGTACTACCTTAAAGCATGTGCATCTTCACACAAATAAAGTTGAGGACGTATTCAAAGAGTTGTCAAAGTACGGCGTCATTGATCGACCGAAGATCGAGGATATGAGGATACAGGAAAAACTCAAGGATAAAATTTCTAAAATAGCAATTTTGACGGATTCCATCGGAGACTTTCCCAAGTCTTACTTGGATGAATACGACGTGCATTTGCTTCCGGTAAATATTTTTGTGGGAGAAAATCAGTATTTAGACAAGGTTACGGTAGGTGTGGAGGATTTTTATGAAACGATTAAACACTCTAAGATTTATCCCAACAGCGGACAGCCCAATGATATGCAGGTAAAACAAAAATTAGACTATCTGAAGGAACACTACGAGAGTATTATCTGCATTATGGTATCCGGCAAACTCAGCGGAACCTATGAAAGTGTGGAAAAATACGGAAAAAAACTAAAGGAAGAGGGCTATCCTATTGAAGTAATCGACTCGAAACTGAACTCCGGGGGGCAAGGACTGCTGGTGACCCGTGTGGCGGAGATGGCGGCATCCGGGGCATCAAAAGAAGAGTTGCTGGAAACCATTGAAAGCATTATTCCTCGAACGGAGATTTACGTAGCCTTAAATACCTTTGCCAACTCGTTGAAAAGCGGCAGGGTTCCTAAGGTAGTTGGGAAAATCGGGGTATTTTTTAAACTCCGCCCCATCATTTCCCTGGACAAAGAGGGTAAGGGTACGGCTTTTTCCATCGCCGTGTCGAAAAAAATGCTGATGAGTAAAATCAAGAAGATGCTCGAAAAGAAAAATAAGGAAACCCCCATTACGGAGTACGTGGTGGTTTACTCTAAGGACCGAAAAGGTGCGGAGGACTTTGCCAAGGATATCCAAGGGATTATCGGAAAAGCACCGAAATACATCACGGAAATCTCTTCGGTCACCGCCCTTCATGTGGGTGAAGGAGCCATAGCCGTCGGCTTTATTCGAGAGGGGGCGTAATGATGCATTCTATAATTACAGAATCCATTATTGTATTATTCGTGTACTTCTTTCTGTTTTTTCTAGTGGGGACCTTGATTAAAAACAACTCCATTGTGGATATGGGCTGGGGGATCGGCTTTGTGATTTTAGCCTGGTTTACCACCCTGCGCTCGGGGAACCTCGGTGGCGCCAATCTGTTAATCACGATCCTGATCAGTATTTGGGGCGTTCGCCTGTTTTATCATATTATGAAAAGAAACCTTGGAAAAGAAGAAGATTTTCGCTATGCCAAATGGCGGGAAGAATGGGGGAAATGGGTAGTTCTCCGGGCTTTTTTTCAAGTATATATGCTTCAAGGGGTGTTTATGTTTATCGTGGCCCTGCCGGTAATTTTGATCAACACCCGGGATACTCCGGGAGGGATTTCCCTGTTTGCCCTTATAGGACTGGGAATTTGGATCATCGGCTTTTTCTTTGAGAGTGTAGGGGATTATCAACTGAAAAAATTCAAGGAAAACCCGAAGAACAAAGGAAAAATCATGAGCTCGGGACTGTGGAAATATACCCGCCATCCCAATTACTTCGGCGAGGCCACCATGTGGTGGGGACTGGCGATAATTTCCGTATCGGCAGGTGGTTCCCCGGCCGTTTTTGTCAGTCCGATTGTGATTACCTATTTGCTTTTATTTGTCTCCGGGGTACCGATGCTTGAAAAAAGTTTTGATAAAAGACCGGGATATCAAGAGTATAAGGAAGTAACTCCAAAGTTTTTCCCCTGGTTTCCAAAGAAAAAGTGATTTTAGGAGAAGGGATGCTAAAAATGTCTCAAGCACAAATTAAGCAAGGATCTATTAGAAATTGGGTGCTTTTTTACACGGTTTCCCTTTTAGTTTTTTTAAACTTTTGGGCCAGTGTCACAACAACCCCCCTGTATATTTTGGAATTAGGGGGAAGGGAATTTCATTCGGGGCTTCAAGGAACCCTGTTTTTTTTAGGGGCGGTTATCTTTCGGATATATCTCGGACCCTTATCGGACCGCAGCGGCAGAAAAATTCCTTTATTAATCGGAGCCTTTGTTTTTGGAAGTACGCCGATTCTTTTATACGCTGCTCAGTCGGTGTGGACCGTAGTATTTATCAGAATCTATCAATCCATCGGCTTAGCGGCGTATTTTGCCAGCGGGCCCGCCTTTGTAGGAGATGTAGCCCCCTTTCACAAGATGGGAACCTATATGGGATTATACCGGTTAATGAGTGCTTCGGGACTTTTACTGGGTCCCTTCATTGCCATCAGTTTGATCAACCGCTATGATTATAATACCTGGTTTTTGTGGAGTTTCGGCATCGGGATCCTCGGTTTTTTGTTAATGCTATTGATCCAGGGTCCGAAACCGAAAGCCCCGGAAAAGATGAAATTTTTTCATAAAGCAAAAGAAGTGCTGAAGGATCAAAAATTACGGGAAATCTATTTAGGGATTGCGATTTTTTCCTTCGCCTCCGGGATTATTTTCACCTTTGCTCCGGTCTATTTAGATCAGATTGCAACCCTGGAAAATTCCGGGATCTTTTTTACCATATACTCCTTTGCAGGAATTGTTGCCAGTATTGTCGTCGGAAAACTTTTGGATCATAAGTCCCCTTTATTGATCATCCTTTTCTTAGGTTTAAGTTATGGAATCGGTTTAATACTCTTAACCGCCGTGGGTTTTTTATCAGAGATAATGATCCTTGCTGCGATTCTTCTCGGCGTAGGGTATGCAGGGGCTGTCCTCGGACTTACCACAAGACTGATAAAGACGGTTTCCGAAGAGTCTCGAGCCATTGCAATTTCCATCCAGGAGAACACCATTGATGTTTTTATTGCTTCCGGTTCCTTTGTGTTTTCCGGAATGATTCCCTTACTGGGTTATGAGCTAAGTTTTATCTTGATCGGCATACTCATCACCGGGACAATGATTTTACGATATCGGAAGGGGAAAACCGATGGGAATCGGTTTTAAGTATTTAAGCGTAAAGAAAAAGCTTCTATGAAAAGTAAAGGTAGCAAACAACAAAAAGACCCTCGAAACAATCTCTTATTACATAAGGATTTTTCAGGGGTCTTTTTTATTGCAGCTTTTTTATAATTGTTCCGGAGCATCTACGGGACATACATTAGCACAGGCACCGCAGTCAATGCACGCCTCTTCATCAATTACATAAATTTCTTCTCCTTCAGTGATGCAATCCACCGGACACTCGGGTACACAAGCCCCACAATTGATACAGGTATCATTAATTCTATAAGCCATAAAATTCCCCTCCTAGGTTTGGATTTTATTTCTCTTCTATTATACCAATAGAAGAAAGGTATTCTCAATAAGATGAAACCAAAAGCTGGTGTAAAACGTCATTATATAATGAGAATCATTATATATGTTAAGCAATATCGGGAATTGACAAAAAATATATGGTAGTATAAAATATTTTTTATATGAGCTTATGCACAGACCTGAAGGAGGGGCTAGGTTGGAAATGATCCGAGTAGAAAACCTTAAAAAGACCTTTGCGTTAAAAAGCAAAGTATTAGGATTAACGACGGGGGAAGTCCATGCGGTCAACGGTATAAATTTCGGGATCCATCGAGGAAAGACCCTGGGACTGGTAGGTGAGTCAGGGAGCGGGAAATCCACCACGGGAAGACTGATTTTGCGTTTGTTGGAGCCGACTGAAGGGAAGGTTTCTTTGGAAGGCCGTGATATCAGCGAAATCAGCAATCGTGAATTTCGTAAAACACGAAAAAACATTCAGATGGTTTTCCAAAACCCCTATTCCGCATTGGATTATAAAATGACCATAGAAGATATTTTAATTCAACCCCTGCATATCCATAAAATTGTTCCTCCCCTGGAGTATAAAAGGGAAGTGGAAAGACTCTTAGAAATTGTAGGGCTTTCGAAAAAAGATCGAAAGAAGTTTCCCCATGAATTTTCCGGTGGACAAAGACAACGAATCGGCATTGCCCGGGCCCTGGCCACAAAGCCAAAGTTTATTGTGTGTGATGAACCGGTATCCGCCTTGGATGTATCCGTACAGTCTCAAATTATTAATCTGTTAAAAGACCTTCAAAAAGAATATGAACTGACTTATTTATTTATTGCCCATGGGTTAAATGTCATTAAACACGTAAGTGACGAGGTTGCGGTCATGTACCTTGGAAAGATTGTGGAAATCGGTGAAGTGGATGAAATTTTCGAGCGCCCAAAGCACCCCTATACCATGGCCTTGATGTCTGCATCCCCGGTACCGAATCCCGAAGCGAAACGAAACCGCATTCATCTGAATAATGAAATCCCCAGTGCCTTAAATATTCCAAAGGGATGTTCCTTTCATCCCCGATGCCCAAAGGTTATGGAGGTATGCAAAGAAATAGAACCTGATTTAAAGGTGCATAGAACCCATGAGGTTGCCTGCCATCTGTATCATGGAGAGGAGGACAACCATGCTTAGTCTGTTAAAGAGAATAAATTATCCTCTATTGGTGGGGGGGATACTGGTACTGATTATGGCATTTGCTTATTTTTTTCCCCATGCAATAACCGATAAAAATCCCAATGTGGAAGAATCAGCAAAATACATTGAAGTACGACAGGAGGGCGAATGGGTAGAGACATTTGCCACAAGGCCTTTCCCGCCGAATCGGGAAAATATTATGGGTAGTGACGAAGCGGGACGGGATATTTTCAGTCGGATTGTGTACGGTACCAGAAATACTCTCCGGGTAGCATTATTGGTTGTCCTATTACGGATTTTGGTGGCAATGCCCTTAGGAATTATAGCTGGAATGGGAGTGAAATCCGTCTCGATGTTTATTAATATGTTTAACACGTTTTTTACTACAATTCCGAAATTGCTGATTGCTTTTGTGATTTTGAATATCAACTATTTTAGAAATCTGGAAATGGATCGGGCTATTGTAGCATTTGCAGTAGTTCTAACAATTGTGGGCTGGTCCAAGCTTGCATCCATGATTGAAGATCAAACCGCATTGATTATGGAAGAGGACTTCATTGAAGGGGAGGTTGCCATAGGGAAAAATCCGTTACAAATCGGCGTGCAAAACCTTCTGCCCCATTTAATTCCCCATGTGGTAAGTTTCCTCTTTATAGAAATAGGCATGGTACTTTTTTTGTTAGCCCAGTTAAGCGTGCTGACGGTGTTTATCGGACCCCGGCGAATGCCTTTAGCGGAGGCCTTTCAAGGAAATTTTGAAATGGCCTTCGAGCCGGAATGGGGAAGCATGCTGGCCAGAGCGCCGGAGGTTATCCGCCTATATCATGATCGAATGTGGTTGACCCTGTTTCCCGCCCTGGCATTCTTTTTTGGAGTCACGGCGTTTAATCTCACCGGGGAAGGGCTTCGTATCGAGTTTCAAAAACGCAACTCCCAGATCGTCAGCTTTATTCGAAAAGGCTTTTTTCTTGCCTCACCGAAAATCTATTGGATGCAGTTAAAGAATTTGAAACAGTATTGGCGACCGGTGGTAGGAAAAACTTTAACCGTAATACTCATCCTGGGATACTTTTCCTACCCTGCGGAGGCCAGTCAGTATTCCTTTAATATTCAGCGGGCAAAAGCCCACCTGGAAGAGTTAACTGATGAAAAATATGAAGGACGACTGGTGGGATTTGAAGGGGGGAAAAAAAGCGGCGACTATATTATCGAAACCCTTAAGTCCTATGACCTGGAACCTTGGGAAGGTAGTTATACTCAGGAGTTCAGTACTCTTGACGAATCCGGGGGTCTCTATGAAAGACTTATCGTTGAGAAAGCATACATCGAAGTGTATCATGGGGAGACCTCCGAGACTTTTCAAATAAATGAAGATTTTATCATCCCTGCCATTGGAAAAGGCGTAATGGATCCAATAGAAGAAGAAGTCAACGAGGAAGGATGGCTTGAGTATCATGGGAAAACCATTACCTATCATCAGGATCATAACTCAGTGATGATCACTGATGAACAGCAGCATTTCCCATTGATCGATATCGAAGACCATGGGGATATCCATAGTCAGTTGTATGTTAGCGGACAAAGCTCTGTATTTGCCCACTCAGTTACCCACAATTTCCCTACGGAGAGCGAACCTCGAGGAATTCCTTACAATCTTGGAATTTTAAATACAAATCTTTATGATCAGGAGTTACTAGATACCTACAGCCTTAACCGAACCCTGATTATACCCTTCGAAGGTCTGAGACAATCCTTGGATAGGGCCGATGTGGAAATGAGCTTTTTTATGAAACCACCAAAACTTCCAAGTCATCCGGGAAGAAATATTACCGCCATTTTACCGGGAAAAAACTGGGAAGAGGAAGGGGCAACAGAACTGATCATTATTGGAGCTCCCTACGACGGAGCCTATACCGGGGGAAGAGAAGGATTTTCACCGGCAATTACCGCTACACCGGCGGCGACCAATTTGGAAATCGCAAGAGTACTGTCTGCGATGGACGAACCTTTAGAAAAAACCGTGATGTTTATTTTTTGGGACGGGCAATACAGTTTGTATCCTTTTAGAATTCGAGGGAGCTTTCAGTACACTGCCTCCCAGCGAACCTTCCAGCAAGCGGATTTCCCTTACAATTATATTGATGTGGGCTATACCGGTAAAGAAAACGTGGACCAATTAGAGATTAACATTATGCATGGTCAAAAAAGAAGTGATAACAGCTATTTAATGCGAACCAGTCTTACCCAAAGACTACAGGAGCTTGGAATTGATTATCGAATGTTTGATGCATCTCAGCGTTGGGCCAGGGGCTCAACCTCCCATGCTCTTTACGCAATGAATATGAATTCCCAATTCAGTCTGGGCTTTGGAAGCAATTACTATTCTTATATCAACCATGTGGATGCCCATAGGGAAGCCATCAATTTCGAATATATGGAAAACATGGGGCAAATTATTGTGGATAGCATAACCATGAATTCCCATTTGAGAGCCCTGCAAAACTAAAAGGAGGCCCTTATGAATCGAGAAATGACCTTAAACCTAATGAAAAAATTAACTTATCATATTCTGATTCTTGTCATCGTATTAGCAGTGGTGATTGTGGTGACCGGGTTTCCTATGAATTTTGATGTGGAATATCATCATGGTGAATTTCATTTGAATATGCCTTTAGAGGAAATTCAGGGAAGTATTACCGAAAATTTCCGCAGTTTTTTCAGCGGAGAGGTTTTGCACATGGAAATTTTGAGTACTACCCCCATAGCCATGCTAAGAGAGGCCTTCTCCTTAAGTTTTGTGGTGCTTTTTTTCGGAACGCTTTTAGCGCTGGTGATCGGTATTCCTAAAGGAATCATTGACAGTCGAAAAAAAAGAACTGCAGGTACCTTTAAGCTGCTCCAATCCTATATCCCGCTATCGATTCCTGATGTATTAACCATCAGTGTAATACAACTGGGAGCAATTTATTTGTACTATAATGAAATTGCCTTTTTAGGTATCGGACCGATACATTTTTTAGGAGATGGGCAATGGTATCAAAGTATTTTTCCCATTATATCCATCAGTGTATTGCCTGCGGCCTATGTCTCCAGAGTTACGGCAAATACCATTGAGAACTTGCAGGGTAAGGCCTATATTATTACCGCAAGGGGAAAAGGATGCTCTTATTTTCAGATATTAAAAAGACATATGATGAAAAACATTACTTTTGAAATTCTGTCGATTTTTCCTACGATCATGGGGATGATGTTTGCCAGTTTAATAATTGTAGAGCGGTTGTTTTATTATCAAGGAATGGGGTATCACCTAATCTACATCTATACAACCAATCGGCTTAGTATTGAGCAGGCACGAGTGGTTTTCACATTGTTTACCTTAACTCTGGCACTGTTTTATTATTTGATTTACTTACTGTTAAAGGCCTTGAAGGCGAAAACAATGCCGAAATTGAAAGAAAATTAGGGGGTTTTTTATGAAATTATTACAGGTTAAAAACTTAAAAACCTACTTTTTCATTGATAAGGATGAAGTGCCCGCCGTGGACGGTGTGGATTTTGATATTAACCAGGGGGAAGTATTGGCCCTGATCGGAGAATCCGGCAGCGGAAAAAGTGTAACTTCCATGTCCATTATGGGTCTTATAGATGAACCGGGGAAGATCATATCCGGAGAAATTCTTTTTAAACGGGAAGAAATTTTTGAAGATGATCTGTTACAAAAGAGCGATAAACAAATGAGGTTTTTACGGGGAAAAGAGATCAGTATGATCTACCAAGACCCTTTAAGCTCCCTGCATCCCATGATCAAAGTGGGTGAGCAGGTGGCAGAGGCTTTAATGATTCACGAAAAAGCCACAAAAGCAGAAGCCAAGCGAAAGGCGATTGAAATGATGAAACGGGTGGGGATTTCCGATGGAGAAAAGCGTTATGATGAATTTCCGGCACAATTCAGCGGCGGCATGCGGCAACGAATTATGATTGCGATGGCCATTATTTGCAATCCGAAACTTTTGATCGCCGACGAACCTACTACAGCCTTGGATGTGACGATACAAGCGGAAATTTTAGATTTATTGAGAAAACTTCAAAAGGAAAACCAAATGTCTATGATGCTGATCACCCACGACTTAGGAGTGGTGGCAGAGATGGCGGATAGGGTATGTGTGATGTATTGCGGTAAAATCATGGAGGAGACCACTAATCAGCGGCTGTTTAAAAATCCGAAAAATCCTTATACAAAGGGACTGATGAAGTGCATTCCGAGAATAGACGATACATTAGAATACCTTGACACTATCGAAGGATATGTTCCGCATCCAACGGACTTTCCCGCAGGCTGCCGCTTTTCCACCCGTTGTCCCGAGGTGATGGACCACTGTAAAGTAGAACTTCCCGAACTTAAAGAAGTAGAGCCGGGACATAAGGTTCGGTGTTGGCTTTATGGATAAAAGAAGTCTTGGAGTGATTATCATTACAACCATAATGCTTCTAACTGCTTGTAATGGAGATAAGGAAGAGCAACAAAACGCAGA